>NZ_SMMD01000948.1 GCF_009711475.1 Fulvivirga aurantia | reverse complement strand
TGCTGTATTGTCGCTTATCTCAACTACGAGTTTAATGTAAATTTTGATAAGAATGAGTCACCTGATATTTATCGCTTAGAGTCAGAGAAAATTCATAACGGCAAAAATCAAAGATTTGGTATTTCACCTTTGCCACTGGCAGCCATTCTTGATGAGAATTTTGAAGAAGTAACAGCTGTTTCTAGGTACATCTCAGAATACTCTAATTTCAGGGTTGACGATGAGTATTTTTCTGAGGGTGTAAAAATGGTAGATCCTGCTTTTTTTGATTTGTTCAGTTTCGAAATTCTGGAAGGATCAAAATCAGACCTGAAAGATAAAGCCAGTATATTCATAAGTAAAAAGCTGGCTGAAAAACACTTTGCCGATCAAAATCCTTTAGGCAAGCAAATCACCCACTTGTCTGAAACAGGCCCTAAAGACTATAAAATTGTTGGAATTTTTAAAGACCCCCCGCTTAACTCTAGTTTTGGAGGCTCATATTTTATTACCAATATCTCAAACTGGATAGATCTGCAGAACGCTAATCAAACTCGGTCAGGTATATCATCTGACTGGGGTCAAATGGTACTCACCTTTTTTAAACTTCAAAATAAGAGTGATAAAGACAAAATCGAATCAGTGCTGACGAGTGAATATTTAGAACCTCAAAATAAAGCACGTGTCGACCATAAAATTCAAAGCTATCAGATAGCGCCTTTTGCAGGTCTGGGTTTAAAGGCCTCTAAAGGCAAAATATTATCACACAGCCTTAGAAGAGCGGCACCACCACCAGCCGTAATTGTTCCGGCCATTATGGCACTTTTAATATTACTTATCGCTTGTTTCAATTTTACTAATACCTCTGTTGCTATAGCAGGTAAGAGGCTTAAAGAAATAGGCCTAAGAAAAGTTATGGGCGGCTTGAGAAGCCAATTATGTTTTCAATTCTTTTTAGAAAACACGCTTCTCTGTGCCGCAGCGCTAGTGGTAAGTTTGGCAATAGCTTCTTATTTGGTACCGGCCTACAGTCAGATGTGGCCATTTCTGGAGCTGAGTCTAAGTTTTGACGAAAACATAAGCTTTTATTCATTTCTTGTTTTCATACTGCTATTAACTGCGGTTTTAGCTGGTATTTACCCGGCATTTTATATTACAAAATATGAACCGGCCGCTATTATCAAAGGCTCTAATAAGTATGGAAGTACCGGAAAAATCACCTATATACTACTCACCTTACAATTTTCTATTTCTTTAATGTCAATTGTGCTGGGTATGGTTTTTTATAAGAACTCTATATTTCAAAAAGAGATGTCATATGGCTATGAAAGCGAAGGTGTAATATCTCTCCAATTTGATACGGCAGAAGAGTTCAATTCATTTAAAAACACGGTTAGCTCATATACCAAAATTAAAACTCTGGCTGGTTCGGTACATCACGTAGATCGTGGCTATATAAATGATCCTGTAGAGAACGGGCTGGTGAGCCATGATGTGGATATAATGCATATAGGAGATAACTACATGGAAGCTGTCAATTTCAGATTGCTACAAGGAAGAAAATTTCTCGATTACTCTGAAACTGACCAGAGAGAATCTGTAATTGTATCAGAAGAGCTGGTCAGGCGATTTGGGTGGGGTGATCCTATAGGTAAGAAAATAGTTTGGAGGGACACAATACCACTTTACGTAGTTGGTGTGATAGAAGATGTTTATTTGCGTGGGTTCTGGGATCCTGTAAGTGCTTTGATGCTTCGTTATGCCCCAGAGGAGGCTTATAAGTATATGACGGTAAAATCAAGTGCCGATGACCTGCAAGGAGTTGATAAATATTTTAAACAGGAGTGGAGTAAGCTCTTTCCCGATAAAATGTATACCGGTGAGTACCTGGATAATGGACTTGATAATGCTTCATTGATCAATAAAAACATCATAAGCTTATTCTTATTCCTAGCCTTTATTGCCACACTGATGTCGGCCCTGGGTTTGTTTAGCTTAGTTTCTCTAAGTATTATGAAGCAAACCAAGCAGATTGGTATCAGAAAAGTCTTAGGTGCTTCTATTCGGCACTTACTCTTTCTGCTTTCAGGTAAGTTTGTAGTGATTTTAGTTATTGCTTCAATATTTGGTTGCGTCATTAGCTACTACGCAGCAAACTTACTACTGAGTAGTATTTGGGAATACCACATTGTACCAGGCGTTTTTTCATTTGTAAGTTCAATCACTTTACTATTGATTGTGGCGCTAGGCACTGTAGGGCTCAAAGTTTACAATGCCGCTGTTTCTAATCCGACAGAGATCATTAGAGTTGAATGATTTGAATATAAGACGCATATAAACGAAAATTAGTATGCGACCATGTGAGCACTGACTTAAGTCGCACAAGATTCAAAAGTCAAAAAATACCGTTGTAAATTTCTTTTAGCCATTCGCTTATTATGGTGCAACCAGCTAAGCGCATTTGGCGTCTTACAAGAAACTGGGCAACCTATCTTCAAAAATTATGGGCTGTCTGTGCAACAACTCAATAACAACATGGTCAAAAATTATCTGAAAGTTGCTATGCGCAACATCTCAAGACACAAATTTTTTAGTGTCATAAACATTCTCGGGCTTACAATTGGCATTGCAGCCTGCTTGTTTGTATCGATGTATATCTACGATGAGCTTACCTATGATCATTTTCATGAAAAAGGTGAACGCATTTACAGAATGAACTTGCACGGAAAGCTTGGTGGACAAGAGATATATACCACCAGCACCAGCTTTCCTATGTCGAGAGCTTTGGTAGACGAAATACCCGAAGTAGAGGAGGCAACCCGCGTAAATGACATGGGTGAGTGGATATTTCGCAATGGTTCGATAGCTTTCAACGAAGAAGGTATTGTAGCCGCAGACTCAAATTTCTTCAGTGTTTTTAGCTTTAAGCTCTACGAAGGAAACCCTGAAACAGCGCTGCGCGATCCTCAAAGTTTAGTAATCAGTCAAAAACTAGCTGAAAAGTATTTTGGCAACGAATCTGCACTTGGTAAGACCCTGTCAATAGGCAATAATAAGAAGGAGTATCAGGTTACAGGCGTTATGGAAAATGAGCGGGGCGATTCTCATTTGAAGTTTAATGCGATCATTTCCACAGCCTCATTTGCATGGATGAATCGCGGCACCTGGTTAGATAACTCTGTCTACACCTACTATGTACTAAATAAAAATGGGAGTCCGGAAGATGTGGATGCAAAACTTGAGCCCATCATGGAGCGTAATGTGACTCCGGTATTAAAAGACTTTTTAGGCAAGTCTTTGGCAGAGTTTAGAAAGGAGGGAGGGATATACACCTACTTCAGTATGCCCTTGTACGATATACACTTAAGGTCTGAGATGCAAGATGAGCCTGAGCCTCCCGGAGATATGGCTTACGTCTACATTTTGGCAGGTATAGGCCTATTTATCGTCATACTGGCCTGTATTAATTTCATGAACCTCACCACGGCCAAATCTGCCGGGCGCGCCAAGGAGGTTGGGTTAAGAAAAACGCTGGGGTCTTTGCGTTCAACACTCATTACACAGTTTCTCACGGAGTCTATGATCTATGCTTTTTCTGCCGGAATATTAGCCGTAGTACTGGTGTATCTACTTTTGCCATTGTTTAATCTTATGTCAGGTAAAGTATTGATGTTTAGCACATTACTCAATCCTATAATCGCTGTAACTGGTGTCTTACTGATTCTTTTTGTAGGCTTTTTAGCTGGTAGTTACCCGGCTTTTTACCTGACCAGCTTTAGAATAACAGAAGTGCTCAAAGGCAAACTACGTGCAGGTATGAAAAGCGGAGGAATCAGAAGCTTTCTTGTAACGTTTCAGTTTTGGATTTCTATAGTTTTAATAATTTGTACAGCTATTGTATATCAGCAACTGCAATACGTGCAAAACAAAAATCTTGGAATAGATAAAGAACACATCGTAATCGTTGAAGATGTTGATAGACTGGAAAATAATAAAATGGCATTTAAAAATGCTTTGGATGCCGGTTCGGGTGTTTTAGGTACCAGTTTCTCAAATAACATGGTGCCAGGAGTAAATCAAACCACTGTGTATAGAGCCTCCGGTGATGATGAAGACAAAATTTTGGCAACCTATTTTACAGACTATGACCATGCAAAAACACTTGGGATAGAAATGGTTGATGGTCGCTTTTTCTCGCGTGATTTTAAATCTGATTCTATGGCTTGCATTATCAACGAAGCTGCTGCCAGAGAATTTGATTTCGATAATCCTTTAGAAGAGAAAGTAATAGATTTTAATGGAGAGCAGCCAAGAGAGCTACAGGTGGTTGGCGTCATGAAAGATTTCAATTTCGAAAGTCTTAAGATAAATGTGCGACCACTCATATTGAAATTTACGGAAACCGGTAATATACTATATGTACGTTTTTCCGGTGAGCAACCAGAAGATGTGTTGGCCACGATCGAAGCAAATTGGGATGAAATGGTGCCTGGTGAGCCTCTTCAATATTCGTTTCTAGATGAAGACTTTGATGCATTATTCAGAGCAGAACAACGCCTGGGCACAGTTTTTACTATTGTAGCTATATTTATTGCCTGTCTGGGGCTTTTTGGCTTAGCCGCCTTTATGGCTGAGCAGCGCACCAAGGAGATTGGAATCAGAAAAGTGATGGGTGCCAGTTTGTGGAGTGTGACATCTTTGATGAGCAAGGAGTTTGCAAAGCTTGTAATTATAGCATTTGTGCTGGCAATATACCCTTCATATTACGTGATGAATAGCTGGCTGAATGACTTTGCCAATCGTATCGAAATCAATGTTTGGGTCTTTGCAGTAAGCGGCATACTGGCCATTGCTATTGCGTGGCTCACGGTAAGTTACCAATCCCTCAAAGCCGCGAGGGTAAATCCTGTTAAATCGTTGAGGTATGAATAAGATAAGGGGATAAGTTGAACCTGTATTCATATCCATTTGCCGTTTATATTGTTAAACCTGTATCGAGATAGATTAATTACTATATTTATTGACGTGGAACAGGTTACTAAATATTGGCTTGATGAGGATAATAAAATCATCGACACAAATTCCTATTGGAATAGCTTTGCCATGGATAATGATGGGGGTAAGGTTTTACGAGACAGGGTAATAGGGAAACATCTATTTGGCTACATTGCTGATGACAATACCAGAATGCTGCTAGACACCCTCATATCCAGAGTACGCCATACCAAGAAAGAGATGACACGGCCTTACCGTTGTGACTCACCTCAACGCAAACGTTTTATGGAAATGAAAATTATCCCTCAGGAAGATGGGAAGATTTGCGTTGAAAATAGAATTTTAAGAGAAGAAGAACTAGCCGAAAGACGAGACTTTAAAACAGTTAAAAACGAAAAAGGACAGCCTTTTTTAAAGCGCTGTAGTGTTTGCAACAGAGTAAATGACAAAACGGGGTGGTACGAACCCGACCACCCACATGTTTCCAAGTATTTTACAAAGGGCAAACCTACTTTTGTTGCCTATTCTGTTTGTTCAGATTGTCAGCAAGACCTTAAAAACAGGCTGTCAAGGCTACAGGCCTAGACAACCACATTTACAATTTTCTTAGGCACAACAATCACCTTTTTAGGGTCTTTGCCCTCCATCCATTTTTGAATGGTTTCCGAAGCCAAAACCTGCTTTTCGATGTCCTCTTTTGGCATGTCGAGAGGGAAGCTCATTTTAGCCCTCATTTTACCATTTACAGACACCGGATATTCATGCTCACTTTCCACAAGGTGTGATTCATCAAACTTAGGGAATGTAGCCTCGGTAATGCTCGTAACGTTTCCTAGCTTATGCCACAACTCCTCAGCAATATGAGGTGCGTATGGTGAAATGATAATGATGAGGTCTGAAAGAATAGCAGCTTTGTTACACTTCAAAGCCGTAAGCTCATTCACGCAAATCATAAACTCACTTACCGATGTGTTGAAGGAGTAGCGCTCGATGTCTTCAGTAGCTTTTTTTATTGTCTTATGCAGTGCTTTAAGCTCAGCTTTGGTTGGCGCTTCCTGTGATACAAAGAAGTTGCCTTTATCATCATGGAAGAGGTTCCAGACCTTTCTCAAAAACTTAAATACACCATCAATACCATTGGTATTCCACGGTTTGAACTGCTCCAATGGGCCAAGGAACATTTCATAAAGTCTCAATGTGTCGGCCCCATATCTATTAACTATATCATCTGGATTGACAACATTAAAATATCTCTTAGACATTTTCTCTACGTCATGGCCGCAAATGTATTTGCCGTCTTCAAGAATGAATTCAGCATCTGCATTTTCTGCTCTCCATGCTTTAAACTTATCCAGGTTGAGTTCGTCATTGTAAACGATGTTTACATCGACATGCAAAGGGGTAGTCTCATAATCCTTTATCAGGTTGTAAGAAACGTATTTGTTGGTATTTTTCACTCTATACACAAAATTTGACCTACCCTGGATCATTCCCTGGTTGATCAATTTTTTGAAAGGCTCATCTACGGTGACTAAGCCCATATCAAATAAAAACTTTACCCAAAAACGTGAGTAGAGCAAGTGACCGGTAGCATGTTCAGATCCACCGATGTAGAGGTCTACATTCTCCCAATACTCCTGTGCTTCTTTGCTCACAAATCGCTCTTCGTTGTGCGCATCCATATAGCGGAAAAAGTACCAGCTTGAGCCAGCCCAGCCCGGCATCGTGCTCATTTCAATAGCATGTCCTTGCTCAGTTTGCCAGTCTTTAGCCCTACCTAGTGGGGGAGCGCCATCTTCAGTTGGCAAATATTTGTCCACCTCCGGAAGCACAAGAGGCAATTCTTGCTCGTCCATGAGGTAAGGCATGTCATCTTTGAAATAAACAGGCAATGGTTCACCCCAGTATCTTTGCCTGGTAAAGATGGCATCACGCATTCGGTAGTTGACCTTTGCTTCACCAATATTTCTTTTTTCTAATTCTTCGACACCTTTTTTGATAGCCTCATCGGGTGTGAGTCCATCAAGAAAATCTGAATTTATGATTTTACCATCTCTGGTAGCATCGGCCTGCTCCTCGATCTCCATATCATCGTTGATCTTTATGATCGGGAGATCAAATTTCTTGGCAAAATCGTAATCTCGTTGGTCACCGGCTGGTACCGCCATCACTGCACCTGTGCCGTAGCCGGCAAGTACATAATCTGCTACCCATACAGGCAGTTTTTCTCCACTAAATGGGTGTTCTACATAGCCACCGGTAAATACTCCGGTCACATGCTTCACGTCCATCATACGCTCACGTTCTGAGCGATTTTTAGCTACTTCGACATAATCCTTTACTTCTTGAGATTGCTCAGAAGTAGTTAGCTGCTCTACCAACTCACTCTCCGGGGCAAGCACTAAAAAGCTAACACCATATATTGTATCAAGGCGTGTGGTAAACACACTTATCTTTTCATCGTGACCTACAACTTTAAAATCAACCTCTGCGCCTACTGATTTGCCAATCCAGTTGCGTTGCATTTCTTTGAGAGGCTCAGGCCAGTCAATTTTTTCTAAACCTTGCAGCAGGCGTTCAGCGTAAGCTGTGATACGCATCATCCACTGCATCATATTTTTTCTTTCTACCGGGTGTCCACCACGCTCAGAGAAACCGTCTTTTACTTCATCATTAGATAAAACAGTACCAAGCTCAGGGCACCAGTTTACAGTGGTATTTGCCAGGTAGGCCAATCTGTATTTAAGAAGTATTTCTTGTTGTTCCTTTTCAGAAAATTCATTCCACTCCTCTGCAGAAAAGTTAGGTGTATCTTCATCACACTCAGCTTCTACCGCCTCATTACCACTGGTGGTGAAGGTCTCGATTAACTTCGAAATAGGTTCAGCTTTGTCATTTTTCTTGTTATACCAGCTGTCAAACAATTGCATAAAAATCCACTGAGTCCATTTATAGAACTTAGGATCGCTGGTACGCACTTCTTTTTCCCAATCAAAAGAGAAACCGATATTTTTAAGCTGCTCTTTGTATCGCTTAATGTTTTCTTCTGTAGTAATGGCAGGGTGCTGACCGGTCTGTATGGCATATTGCTCAGCCGGCAGACCAAAGGCATCAAAACCCATAGGGTGAAGCACATTAAAACCTTGCAGTCTTTTGTAGCGAGACACAATATCAGAGGCGATATAGCCAAGCGGGTGGCCTACATGGAGCCCGGCTCCTGATGGGTAGGGGAACATATCCAATGCATAAAACTTCGGTTTATCAGGATTCACTTCAGCCTTATAGCTGCTGTTTTCTTCCCAATACTGTTGCCACTTTTTTTCTATCTCGTTGACGTTGTAATCTGCCATTTTTTCTAATAATTGAGCTTTTTGGAATGAGCTGCAAAAATAAGAGAAATAGTGAAAGAATTGGCCTTAAATATTAGACTTCCGAGTAGATTGACGAAGTGGCTCCGTGAATACTAAGTAAATAGGATGACAGGACCCAACAAAACCAAATTATGCAGGCCGTGTAAAAGCATACTATACACCAGGCCGAATTTAACTCTTACATAACCAAAGGTCCCTCCAAGGATGATCTGTGGGAGTGTAATTAATGGAGCAAACCACAGGTAGTCCATGTAGTTTTCGAAATTACTGGCATGTACCAGGCCAAAAATAAGTGCAGAAAAATAGAATATGAATGGGTAGATCTTATTCCATTGAGTCTTTACTTTTTTAAAGGCGATAAATTCGCTGCTTTTATTGAGCCATTTATAAAACGTAATAGGAATCCAAAGAAAGAAGTATGCCCTGCGAAAAGTAAGCCATGATCTAAAGAGAAGTTCTTCTAAAATCGGAGCGATAATAATCCCAAAAATAGCCGATAACACAGGGTTTTCTTTTAGGATCTCCTCAACTGCATGATTGCCAAGGTCAATGGAAACGAATTCTTCTATAAAAGAAACCAAAAACAAAACAGCGAAGCTGGCAATGAGGCCGATTATCAATAGAGCAATGATGGTAGGAAACTTCTCTTTAAATGTAAGTTGTCTCAGTTTTGATGAATCTGCAGGAGATTTTAGAAATGAGAGAAGAGACTTGAGTGTAGCTTGTAATTGAATAGTCAAATAAAAGGAATTTAATTGGTGAAGAAGGATTTGATTGATTCTGATAGTTTACCAATAGCTACCTGCTCAATTGGATGTTTAAAGCCTTCAAAATAATGGAATTTGCCGTTAGGAAGCGCCTCAGCTACTAATTTAGATTCTTCTTCGCTTACCATATTATCTAGCTCACCAAGACCGATAATAGTTGGTTGAGTCACTTGTTGCAATCTTTGGTTTGTAAGTAATGGTTCCTGACCCAGACTCAACATCATCTCTTTGGTCTTAGCCAGTACCTCAGTCCAATTTTGCGGGTGGTGCCTTTTCTTGAGTGCTTCAGCAAAGGCCGGTACTTTTTCAGCGATCTTTTCAGGGTCAAGCATTTTAACTTCCTTTGTGGCAGTTTCCGGAGACCAGCTAAATTTGGTACCTAGCGTAAATATTCTTCCTATCAAACGAGGCTTTGTTGCAGCCAGGTGAAGAGCCACATAGCCACCCATGCTATAGCCAAAAATATCTATAGGTGCATAGTCATGCCGGGTGATAAATGACTCCAGATCATTTGCAAATTGGTCTATGCCAAAAGACTCTGCAAATTCCCGACCTCCATGACCTGAAAAGTTTAAAGTATGAACCTCAAAACTATCTTTGAGTGACTCACACAGCGGTTGAAGCTGGCTGGCAGCGCCAATAGCACCATGAAGCAGAAGTAATCGTGACCTGGCCATTATTATTTAATCAATCCAAGCAATTCGTTTACATGCTTCTGAATATCTTCCATGTCTTTGGTTTGATCTTTAAGGGCAGTAGTTAGATAGCCTGGTACCTCATCACCATTGTCCAGCTTATTTTTAATGTCGTTGAGCATGGTGATTAAATCTGCATTGTCTTTCTTATCTACCGCAGCAATAATGTCATTGATGATTTCTTTTGCTCCTCTATTTTTTTCTTCGATAGCTGCCTGGGTATAAATGTCTTCTGTTTTTGTATTTAGGCATGCATTATAAGCCCTTACAATCTCGCTAAGGTCACCTCTTTTATATTCTTTGCTGTCAATCTTTTCTACAACTGCAGGGCAATCCTTTAGAAAATCGGTCATTTTCTTTCTAAAAGAAATGGTTGGCACTTCTATACCTTCTGTAGATGATTTTTGTAAATAAGGAAGGCTGAAATCGTAAGCCTGATCGGCTCTGTATAGATAGTAAGTGAGGTATCCACCTTCAATAACTTTCATTAGGCGGTATTTATCAGAAAGTTTTACGGTATTATACATGGCCGAATCGTCATAAACTCCATAAAGCTGCTGAGCCATAAATTGTTTTTTCTGATCTTCATTCTGAAAAACCAGGTTTTCTGAATAAGTGTCTGGCAATAAAATATCTACCTCACCCTGTATTGTATCGCGTTGTAGTGTTACGATGTAATCCTGGGCCTGCAGGCTCAAAGCGGTGATAATAAAAGTAAGTGTCAGTAGATTTATTTTAAATATCATAGGAGTCTGGTTTGCAGGCAAAAGTAAGATTAATTGTCGTTTTTACTAGACTTTTTACCCCTGCCTGCTTCTTTCAATGCTTTGTTTATGATGTACTCGAGTTGTCCATTAGTGCTGCGAAACTCATCAGCAGCCCATTTTTCAACCGCTTTTAGCATATCTGGATCAACTCGTAATACGAAAGGCTTTTTCTTAGCCATAATTAACTTTATTTGACATTCATGAACTTATCAACGGTTTTAGCCAGTTGATCAGGTTTTTGAGTACCGAGAAGTAGCTTCTTGCCGTTAGTAAAGTAAATTTGCAATCCCATATTGCCTCTTACATTCAGCGCTTTACTATTTCTAAATAAGAACCGGTAGCCCCAACCACCATATTCGGCTATGGGATTATACTTTCTCACCTCAAGTTTGTCGATTTCATCTTTTCTAATCTTTTTCCATTGCCATACAAAAGGAATGAAGCGATAATATATGCTACCGTCTTTTATCTGAGTTTCTAACCTGGCCACGAAAATACCATAAGCCAGGGCCAATGTTATAATCATAGCCGCACAAAGAATAATTAATCTCCACTCCGGTGATAATTGAGGTGAACCTGGAAATTCATTGAGAACTTGTAACTCATAGATTTCATTTATACACAAGCCAATGACAAGGGCAACCGATGGTATTATTATCGCCCACATCCACCATTGTCTGAATTTTTGTTCTTCCTTAAAGTAAACCATCAGCGTACTCTTTCAAGTAAAACTACCGCATGACCATGGTCGTTGGTAAAACCTAGTGGTTTCCACCCTTTAGACGTTTCTTCATTGAGTCTTTTCTCAAATTTGTCAAAACTCTCAAAAGTGCCTTTCTTAAAAAATTTGTAGTTCTGCATAGCTATTAATGATTTAAGGTACCTGAATTAACAACTGGCGTGATGTCTTTGTCAGCACATAAAACCACCATCAGGTTACTGACCATCGCTGCTTTGCGCTCTTCATCAAGCTCGATAACTTCTCGCTTAGATAAATCTTCAAGAGCCATTTCTACCATGCTTACTGCACCTTCTACAATTTTGTGTCTCGCAGCTACAATGGCTGTTGCCTGCTGCCTTCTGAGTATAGCGCCTGCGATTTCAGAGGCGTAGGCCAGGTATCCAATTCTTGCTTCAATCACTTCAATACCTGCTATATCAAGTCGCTGACCCAGATTGAGCTCCAGGGCATGGTTTACTTCATCTAAACCGGAACGCAATGTAATTTCCGCTTCATTGTCTTCGAAATTGTCGTAAGGGTATTGGCCAGCCAGTTTTCTTACTGCCGCATCGCTCTGTATTCGTACGAAATTTTCATAGTCATCTACTTCAAAAGCTGCCTTAAAGGTGTCTTTTACTCGCCAAACCAGAATCACACCTATTAGTATAGGATTACCCACCTTATCATTCACCTTCACACGATCACTGTCAAAATTTCTGGCTCTGAGAGAAATGTTTTGTTTTGTGTAGAATGGGTTCACCCAAAAGAAACCGTTACTCTTTACAGTGCCCTTGTATTCTCCAAATAGCACCAATACACGAGATCCGTTTGGTGTCACAAAGAAGAAGCCGGGCGTCATCACCAAGGCAACTAATATACCTGCGATGAATATGGGTGATTTCATCGCGATCATCCCAAAAATTGACCCGAAGAGTATGATAAGTACGACAACTAGGATCAGGTAGCCTGAAATGGGTTTGTTTTCTTTTTCTTGATTCATGAAAGTGATATTAAAATGATATTAAAATTATACTAATATAAATTAAATACGGTTGTTTGTCAATAAAGGTTGCAAAGCAGTGATGAGGCCTCTTTATTTTTGATTTTTAATCAAACTCGATTTAATTTGCTGCCTTTCCTTTTGTAACCTTAACTAATAATGGTCCAATACAATCCTAAAACCTGGTTTGCACTTATTTTTCACTCTTATAGCCGACAAGTAATAAGGTTGCTGTTTCCGGCACTTATTTTTATGGCTATTTACACCACTGGTATTTGTTATTTCCTGATAGATTATCTGGGACTTGATTTTATGAGTACCACCGCGGTGCACTCATTACTGGGTATTGTACTTGGTCTGTTTTTGGTTTTTAGAGTAAACTCTGCCTACGACCGATGGTGGGAGGGCCGTAAACTGTGGGGTCTCCTGGTAAACAACACCAGAAATCTATCGGCAAAACTATCTGCCTTTCTAGATGAGGATGACCGAGAAGATAGACTCTATTTTTCTCAAATGATAGCCAATTATGTAATTGCCATGAAAGAGCACTTACGTAAAGGTGTCGACCTTGAAGATCTTGACATTGTAGAAGATGGCTTTCTCAAGAAATTGAAAGACAAGGAACACGTACCCAATGCCATATCTCTTATGCTTTACCAGAGAATTAACAGTCTCTATAAGGCCAAGAAAATCACGGGTGATCAGTTTTTTGTATTAGACAAAGAGGTTAAACAGTTTTCAGACATATTAGGAGGTTGTGAGCGGATAAAGAACACTCCGATTCCATACTCTTACAGTATGTACATCAAGAAATTTATCTTCACCTATACCATCACATTGCCATTTGCCTTCATGGCAGAATTCCATCTTTGGACCGTACCAATTGTGATGCTGATATTCTTTATTTTGGTAAGTGTTGAACTAATCGCTGAAGAAATCGAAGACCCTTTTGGCAACGATACAAATGATCTGCCGACTGATGAACTTTGCGAAAAAATAAAGAAAAACATCAGAGAGCTTCTAGACGTTTAGGTGCTTAATGTGGCGTATATGAAGTATAGAATTATCATCAAAATCATTACGCCATACATGATAAGATCAACACGGATGTAATCTCTGTATTTTTTATAGAGGTCTTTTAATTTTTTCACAGCGCAAAGGTACCGACATGCGGTAGATTTAAGCGATCATTTATTCGTTATCTCAACTTAAACCAGCTATATTGAGTAAAACCCGGCAAGATGAACTTAAAGAAAAGTAAGGCTAACTTCGGTACTGCTCCAGTTTTTTTTACAGCCATTTCGACCATTTTAGGAGCTATTATGTTCTTGAGATTTGGTTACGCAGTAGGTAGTGTTGGGTTTATAGGTACGTTAGGAATTATAGCCTTTGCCAATTTGGTAACATTACCAACAGCTATGGCTATTGCAGAAATAGCCACCAATCAAAAGGTTGAAGGTGGAGGTGAGTATTACATTATATCTCGTTCGTTCGGTATAAATGTAGGCGCTGCAATCGGTATTGCCCTGTATTTTTCTCAAGCTATAAGTGTAGCATTTTATACCATAGCCTTTGCAGAGGCGTTTGGTCCTGTGCTTGATTTTATCAATACGGAATATGGTCTTTCTATAACTGATAAAAGACTCATAAGCCTCCCTGCAGTTTTAATTCTTAGCTATGTAATGATCAAGAAAGGTGCTGATATAGGCATGAAGGCACTCTATATCGTGGTGGCTGTATTGTTTTTATCCTTGGTTCTCTTTTTTATGGGCAATACCACTTACAGTACAAATCTTGAAGCTCTCGATTGGAATCTGCGTGTCGACAACCCGGATAGTTTTTTCCTGGTATTTGCCATAGTCTTTCCGGCATTTACAGGCATGACAGCTGGTGTTGGTCTTTCCGGAGATTTGAAGAATCCTAAGAAATCAATACCTCTGGGTACACTGGCAGCCACAATATGTGGGATGATCATTTATGTATTTATAGCCTATAAACTCGCGATTTCAGCTAATCCGGATGATCTGGCCGGTAATCAATTGATCATGTCTGATATTGCGCTATGGGGGCCAATCATTCCTATTGGTTTGGCTTGTGCCACTATTTCATCCGCATTGGGTAGTATTATGGTAGCTCCGCGTACACTTCAGGCCCTAGCAGCCGACCGAGTTTTCCCAATACCTTATATGAACCGCTGGATAAGCAAGGGACGACCGGTAACTAATGATCCCTTTAATGCCACAATAGTGACGAGTGTAATTGCGATCTTGTTTGTGAGCATTGGAGATGTAAATGCTGTGGCAGAGATTATCTCTATGTTCTTTATGATTACATACGGCTCACTTTGCTTGATCTCATTTTTACAACATTTTGCAGCTGATCCATCTTACAGACCTTCGTTCAGGTCTAAATGGTATATTTCATTATTCGGAGCGATTTTGTGTGTGTATCTGATGTTTCAAATGAATGCTCCCTACGCGATAATTTCGGTGACATTGATGACGCTCATTTACTTTTTTGTAACTTATACGAGCAAAAACAAAGAGGGATTGGCTAAGATATTTCAGGGGGTAATATTTCAATTGAGTAGACGCCTTCAGGTGTTTTTGCAAAAAGCAGAAAAAGGCGAAGACAACTGGCGTCCATCAGTTATTTGTATCTCTTCAGACTTCTTTAAGAGACCTACTGCTTTTCAGTTTATGCGCTGGATCTCGCATCGATATGGATTTGGTACTTACATACATTACATCAATGGCTATTTCAGTAAAGATTCTCATGAGAAATCGAAAGATCAGCTAAGCAGACTGTTGAAAATTAGCGATGCCAGCAAGAGTAATGTTTATATAGATACACTCATTTCGCCTTCGTTTACCAGTGCCGTTGCTCAGGCTATGCAGCTACCAAGTGTATCAGGTAAGGAGGTAAACATGATTTTGTTTGAGTATTCTAAAAAGCAAAAGGAAACACTCAATGAGATCATCGAGAATTTTACGCTGACTTAACCAGCTGAATTTGATATCTGCATCTTAGGATCATCAGATAAAGAGTTTGGGTTTTTACAGAGTATTCATATTTGGCTAACACCAAACGATCTGAAAAACAGTAGCTTGATGATATTGATGGGATACATCATTATGGGGCATAGTGATTGGAAGAAAGCACAGATTAAAATCTTTGCGGTAGTGCAGGAGGAAAATATAACAGAAGAGGAGAAAAAGCTGCTGGCACTAATTAAAGAGGGGAGGTTGCCAATTGCACCTAAAAATATTGAGCTACTCAAGCATAAGTTGGATGTTTCAACCAAAGAAATCATCAATGAGAAATCCAGCGATGCTGACCTTACGATAGTTGGTTTTAGAGCTGAGGCAATAAAACAACGAGGCAAAGAGCTTTTTGATGGTTATGATAAAATCGGAAACGTGCTGTTTGTAAATACTACTTTAGCGAAGGCAATTTATTAATCTACCGCTGGAAAAGACACAAAGAAGCTAGCTCCTTTTCTTACCTCACTCTCACACCAAATTTGGCCATTCATAGCTTCTACATATTTCTTTACGATAGACAATCCCAAACCTGTCGAGGTTTCGTTGCCGGTAGGTCTGGCGCTTAGTTTTTGGTACTTGCCAAAGAGCTTCTTCTTGTCCTCAGGGCTTAATCCTTGCCCCTCGTCTTTTACTTCGCATATAATCTGGCCATTCTCATGCTTTAAGGAAACGTAGATATTTAAGAACTTAGGGGAGAATTTAATGGCATTAGACAGAAGGTTTTCAAATACCTGATAGGTGTAGTCTGCATCAACCTTGCTAGTTAAGCCTTCGGGTATGTCGCTGTGTAGGTTTATTTGCTTTTCTTTGGCCAACACATCAAAACGCTCAACCGTCTTGCGCAACAGTTCGCTCAAGTCAACCTTTGTGAGGTTAATGTTTGGAGTTTTAGACTCTATGGCCTCCACATCAAGTATCTTTCCGATCATTTCGTTGAGTCGGGTAGCGCTTTTTTCAATGGTTTCTATATAGCTATAGGCTTCACTATTAAGATTATCTGCAGACATCTTTATAAGTGTAATAAGGCCTTTGATTTGATTTAATGGGCTTTTGAGATCATGAGCTACAATGCCAATAAGGTTATTCTTTTCATTGTTTATACTGATGAGCTCTTCATTTTTTCTTAAAATCTCTTCCTTTTGCTTTTGTACCTCTGCATGCATAGCTGTGATGGTCTCATTCGCTTCATGCAAATAGTCGGTTTGATCCAGAATAGCCTCCTTTTGCTGCTCTAGTTCTTCATTCTGATCAATTATAGCTTTGTTGGCTTCCTTAATCTCTTCTGCTTGCTGGCTCAGCTGTTTCTTTTGCTCCTCCAGCTCTTCATTTTTTTGAGAGATTTCCTCGTAGGCTTCTTCGAGATTATCAGCGAGTAGGAGAAGGTCCTTCTTTTTATATTCCAGTAAAAAGCTGTTAGATCGAGCGGTTTCATTGTCTTTCTTAAGTCGTTCAATCTGATCATTCAGCTGTTCAGTTTTGCTGGCAATGGCACCCGCCAGATTCTGATTTATATTCGAGTTTAAAACTTGTAGTCGTTCAGAAAGGGTCTTTTGTCGATCGATAACCAATTGCTGTAGTGTAGTATTTTTAGTTTCTACAGCAATTGCCTGCACTTCCTTTATAAAAGAGAAAAGCTCTTTTTCAGTGCTTGATAGCACCGATTTTATGGTTTTATGATGTTTATCTGCAGCCAATTTTTACTACGCGTTTCCTTTTATTCATTATTAATTAAACGGATACATTTAGTGTTTTTGTATGGCAGCTAGCCTTACTTAATATGTTTTCTCAACTTGACCGGGTTTCGTTTTTTGCGCATTTTCATGTTGATTACTTCGACAATAAGAGAGAAGAAAACCGCAAAATATATATAACCCTTAGGTACGTGATAGTCAAATGATTCTATAGTTAACATAAAACCTATGAGTATCAAAAATGATAGCGCCAAAATCTCCAGAGTAGGGTGCTTGGCTATAAAATCGCTTATGCGTTTAGCAAACAGCATCATTACTATGATAGAAATTATTACTGCAATAATCATGAGTAATACCTCATCTGTAAGACCTACTGCTGTAAGTATAGAATCGAAAGAAAATATGATGTCTAATAAAATGATTTGAGAAATAACCGAGAACATTGAAGCCGTAGTTTTTTCAGATTCTTCAGCCTCTACACCTTCCATTTTGTGGTGTATCTCCATAGTACTTTTAAAAATAAGAAATAAGCCACCAGCCATCAATATAAGGTCTCTACCACTAAACTCTACTTCAAACACGGTAAAAAGTGGTTGTGTAAATGTAATAATCCACGTTATACCTAGTAACAGGCCGACTCTAAAAAGAAGGGCAAGGGATAAACCAATATTTCTGGCTTTTTGCTGCTGATTCTCTGGCAGTTTATTAGAAACAATGGATATAAAAATGATATTATCGATACCCAGAACGATTTCTAAAAATGTAAGGGTAAGTAAGGCGATCCAGGATTCTGGCTGCAGCAATATTTCCATAGGTGGCAAATATAGTAAAAATTGTGGTTGTGTTAAACGGCAATTTTATGATGCAAAGTATAGTACACATTGCGAAATATTTTCCACGATTTACTGATTACAGCGCTCTGAATATATAGGCTCACAAGAAGGAGGGGCAATTTAAATCAATTGGCACAATTATTCCGTTAATAAAGATACCAAGGGCATTTTCTGCTCTTATTGTAAAATAATACTAACCACGAAAACCAGCAATATCATGGAAATATTTAAGAAGTCTGATTTCGAAAAATTAGCAAAAGTTCACACCCCAAATTGCATAAGTATTTATATGCCTACCCACCGTACCAATGCAGAAGGCAATGGTGTTTACAAAGATAAAACAACCCTTAAGAATCAATTAAAAGAAGTTTCTAATCAGCTCCTCACATTGGGCATGAAACAATCAGAAATTGAGAGCTATACAAAGCCCCTCCATGAGTTAGAAGAAAATGAAAATTTCTGGCGCAATCAATCTGATGGGTTAGCAATATTTTATGATGGTGAAGACTTGATTACGCACCAAATACCTAAAACTTTTAGTGAGTATGTGTATGTAAACAGTCACTTCTATCTTAAACCGATGGCCGACCTGATTCACTCTTCGGACCGACACTTTATTATGGCCCTTAGTTTAGGTGAAGTAAAGTTTTATGAAGCGACACAGTATAGCATAGTCGATGTGAAAATTAGCGATCTCGTGCCATCATCATTTAAAGATGTGGTCGGGTATGATTACGAACAAAAGTACCTTGAGGCACGAACGGGTCAAGGAGAATCTGGTGATGCTGACGGTATGTATCACGGGCATGGCTCAGGTAATGAGACAGAAAAGAAAAAAGAGGCTTTAAAGTATTTCAGAGCTATAGATGAAGGAATCATGAAAATGCTTCATGATGAAAATGCGCCTTTGGTGATTGCCTGTGTAGATTATTTGTTCCCTATTTACAAAGAAGCCAACAATTATAACTGGTTGAAAGATCAGCATGTAAAAGGTAATTTCCAGCATGAAGATGTGCTTAAGCTCAAAGAAAAAGCATGGGAGATCATTAATCCTGATTTTGAGAAAGAAAAGAACGAAGCTATTTCTAAATATGAAGCTTTAGAAAGTAATGGTAAAGCTGCTGCAGCGGCTGAAGACGTTATTCCGTCAGCGATTATAGGTAGAGCAGAGTCTTTATTTATTAAAGAAGACGCTGAGCTTTGGGGAAGGTATATCGAAGACACCAATAAGATTGAAATTCACGAGGTGAGAACAACAGGTGATGCGAGTTTAATCAACCTGGCGGCCACAGAAACGATAAATCATGGAGGTAAAGTATTTATCTTACCGGAAGATCAAATGCCTTCATCAAATAGTGCCGTGAACGCTATTTATAGATACGAAATGTAGATCAAAGATATATTTCAGGTGGCACCTCGTCTGTATACGTACTGGCGGGGTGTTTTTATTTTATATGGCCCAATGTGAGAAAAATGGGAAAAGTAACACGCTGAAAGCCTTTAAAAATTTCTTCTAACCTACCTCTCAGATGATCAGCCGGATTATGCCCTTTAGCATCAATGTACTTCTGCACTGCTGACCAGCTGCTCAGGTAACCCAACAGATGTTCTAGTGTCCATTCTGCCTGATATTGAAACCGAACAATCTTAGTATGCACCAGAGGTAGATGAATGTCTTCGTAGCTGTTTTCTATTAATGCCCTTTCCGGATCCCAAAAAGGTCCCACCACGTCTTCGTAAAAATGCTTGATAATGTTATCGGCCTCCTTATTTATTCTAATCAGACCGTAACCCCAATAGGCTAGGGTGGCACCTGGTTTTGCTAACCTTTGGGCTTCAAGGTAAAACTTGTCTACATTAAACCAATGAATGGCCTGTGCCACGGTAATGAGATCGACTGGCTTTTCTAAACCCGAATTTTCAGCGCTACCCATTGAGTAAAGGATGTTGCTTTTCTTAACAGCACTGTTTAGTTGATTCTCACTAATATCCGTGGCATAAACAGTTTCAAATTTTTCACTCAATACTGAGGCAACCTGTCCATTACCGGTGGCACAATCCCAGGCTGCCTCAAATTTTGAGGTGTGCGCATATAGGAAATCATAAAGGTCTTTTGGGTAGGTAGGCCTGTATTTGGCATATAAATCGGCCTGTTTTGAGAAGTTGTCTTTAAGCATCTACAGCGTGTTTTACGATCAATTTACAATTCATCCAGCAAATTCTACGATTCGGTAATTCATTTTTTCATGTCAGGGTTTGAGAAGCAACATTTGTATTAACAAAGCGGCAAAAACAACCAAACTCTAAACAACAACTTATGAAAACTTTACTCACACTGCTAATCTTATTTCCCTCACTAGCACTTGCTCAATCGACCATAAGTGGCACTGTCACTTCAGATAAGGGAGAGCCCATTCCTGGGGCAAATGTTTTTTTAGATGGTACTTATGATGGCACTTCTACCGATATAAACGGTCAGTTTAACTTTTCTACTGAGGAGGAAGGTAATCATAAATTGATAGTGGCTTTCATAGGTTATACCAAAGAAACGATAGCCGTTACACTGCCACAAAATTTGAGTTATAACTTCTCACTAAAAGAAGAAATCAACCGATTAGATGCTGTAGTGATAAGCGCAGGGTCGTTTTCTGCTGGTGAAGAAAGCAATCGCGAAGTGCTCAAGCCACTCGATATCGTAACCACAGCTGGAGCTACTGCAGATATAGCCGGAGCATTAAATACACTACCGGGGACTCAAACTGTAGGCGAAACGGGCAGATTGTTTGTGAGGGGTGGAGAAGGGTACGAAACAAGAACTTTTATAGATGGTATGGAGGTGCTCAATAGCTATGCTCCATCAGCACCTAATACGCCAGGTAGGGCTAGATTCTCACCGTTTATGTTTAGCGGTACCAGTTTTAGCACTGGGGGTTATTCAGCAGAATATGGACAGGCTTTATCATCTGCACTTATTCTTAATACCAAAGAAATAGCAGAAGTCGACAGAACAGACATCTCTTTGATGACGGTAGGCGCTGATATCTCACACTCTCAGTCGTTTGAAAAATCTTCTATATCAGGAAAAATACAGTATACCAACCTCACGCCTTATTTTGAGCTGGTAAAACAAAAAATAAATTTTGAAAAAGCACCTGAATCGTTCGATGGCAACATGGCCTATCGCCATAAGGTAGGGGATGACGGTCTGCTTAAAGTATATGGCAATTTCAACAAGACTGATTTTGTGATCTATCGCCCTCAGATATTTGATGAGGAGCTTGAAGATAAGGTCGACCTTTCTAACAGTTATGGCCACCTCAACACCACCTATAAAGATATTTTAAGCGACCAGTGGAGTTTGAAAACAGGCTTTTCTATCACAAACTCAGAAGAGTCAATTGTGATCAATAACCAACCGTATGATGAAAAAACAAGAGGCGCTCATACCAAAGCTGTACTTAGTTATGACACACAATCTCAATTTTCACTGAGCTTTGGTGGTGAGCATTTTTATAGAAACAGTCAATTTGATGTGAATCAGGAAGGGGCTCCTGAATTTAGCTACAACCAGCATATTGGGTCTGCATTTGCTGAGGCTGACATTTATCTTTCAAACGATTTTGTACTCCGTACAGGTTTGCGCGCTGAGCATGAGAGCCTATCTAAAAAATACATAGTAACTCCTAGATTATCGTTGGCACATAAGTTAGGTGAGAAAGGCCAGGTGTCTTTAGCTTACGGTAAGTTTAACCAACAAGCACAGCCAGATTACCTTCGGGTAAATAACAACCTTCAGTCAGAGAAGGCGGAGCACTACATACTCAACTATCAGTACCTGACAGGTAAGCGCACTTTCAGAATAGAAGGTTATTATAAGAAATACAGCGATCTGGTTAAATTTCAAGATGCTTACGATCAAGCCTCTTTTAGCAATCTGGGAAGTGGTTTTGCAAAAGGCTTCGATGTTTTCTGGAGAGATGCTCAAACTTTTACGGGCCTTGATTACTGGGTATCTTACTCTTACATCGATACCGAGCGAGATTATCAGGATTTTCCGACAACGGCCACTCCAGCATTTAGCTCAAAGCACAATTTTTCTTTCGTCACAAAATACTTTGTGCAAAGCTTAAAGACTCAGATAGGCACAACGTACAGTTTCGGTAGTAGCAGGCCTTACAACGATCCAAATCAGGAAGGTTTTAACACCGAGAGAACCCCGGCTTATCATGACCTCAGTGTCAATTTTAGCTACCTGTATAGATCAAATGTGATCATTCACGCCTCGATTACCAATGTGCTGGGGGTAGACAATATTTTCGGCTACGAGTATAGTGACCAGCAAAATGATCAGGGGCAGTTTGTCGGCAGAGCGATCAAGCAGCAGGCACCCAGGTTCATATTTCTAGGCGCATTTATCACGCTTTCAAAAAATAAAGTGGCTAATCAAATGCCAAATCTTTAAAAATCAATTATAAACCCAAAACAACTAAAATTATGCACAAATTAATCCTAATCCCTCTATTTGCTTTAGCAGTACTTCAGTGGAGCTTTACAGAAGTATCTAAGTATGAAAAAGCCATGAAATCTTCAATTGAAAAAGTTTATATGGCTAAAAACATTGAAGAGTATCAAAATGCCATTAATTCTTTTGAGCGCATCGCGCAAAAGGAAACAGACAAATGGGAACCGCTATATTACTCGGCATTTGGATATGTTATGATCTCTACAAGAGTAGAAGAACTCGGTGAGAAAGATAAGTACCTCGATCTTGCCAAAGAAAAAATCTCAGAAGCAAGTGCTTTGGCACCTGGCGAAGATGAGATAGTGGCCCTTGAAGGTTTTGTACATATGATGCGAGTAGCTGCAGATCCTGCCACTCGTGGGCAACAATACTCTGGTCTGGCTATGCAAGCTTTAAACAAGGCCGTAGCCATGGATGGAGAAAATCCACGTGCATTGTATCTATTAGGCCAGATGGAATTTGGAACGGCTCAGTTTTTTGGTTCAGACACAGCTATGGCTTGTGAAAAATTACAAAAAGCGGTAAGTCTGTTTCAAACTCAGCAACCAGAAAGTGTGATAGCTCCGATGTGGGGAGCAAGGCAAGCTGAGGCTGCTGCTCAACGTTGTGGAGCACCTGCCGGTGAGTGATCTTTGTTTTTAACAGGAAAAAAATCTTATTTAGCCCCATGAATAGCGATACGAGTCAAAAAAGTAGTTTCAACTGGAAGAAAGAGCTTAAAGAAACTTTTTTGATAGCGCTTATCGGTGTTCCATGGGGCCTAATTACTTGCCCTGATTGTCAAAATTATTTGTATCCCATTCTTGTCAGTTCTACTGTTTGGGTGGTGCTATGGAAGGGCAATCAACTCACTACTTGCTGGATGGATTCTGTTGTTGGTTGGTTAGAAGCGCCTGTCAAAAGATTGTTATTAGGTATTTTCGGTCATGCCACATTTACGGGGCTGGCCATTTTTGTTATCTATTATTTCTATTTACTGGTTCTGGATATTCACCTTGGTAATATCAAAATGACCATGCTTATAGCCATAGGAGTGACTTTTATAGTCTCTCTTATTTTGTACAGTAGAGATTTTTTAATTTCATGGAAACAGCTGGCAATAGAAGGTGAGAAGATTAAGAAAGAAGCCATACTTGCTAAATACGAGACGTTAAAAAATCAGGTAAACCCACACTTTCTCTTTAATAGCTTCAATGTACTTACCGATCTTGTTTACGAAGACCAGGACACAGCAGCACGTTTCATCAAGAAGCTCTCTGAGGTTTATCGTTACGTGCTGGAGGCACGCGATAAAGAAATCGTTACATTACAGTCTGAGATGAAGTTCGTAGAGTCTTACCTGTTTCTACAACAAATCAGACATGGCGATAGCTTAAAATTTAGCTCAGATATTGAAGTGTCTAACGCTTCTGTAGTACCTATGGCTATACAGATGCTGGTAGAAAACTCCATCAAACATAACATTGTCTCAGAAGCACGGCCCTTAGAGATTAAGATTTATACAGAAAATGGGTATCTCTATGTGTCTAATAACCTGCAAAAGAAAAATACAATTAGAAAAGAAGGCGAGGGTATCGGTCTTGAAAATATTAAATCGCGATACTCATTTTTAGAAAAACGACCTGTTATTATCGATGAGGCTGATAATACATTTAAGGTGGGTCTACCAATTATAAATTCCAATGCAAATACTAATCATTGAAGATGAACGGCTGGCAGCTAATCGTTTAGAAAAACTGATACTGAGTTGCGAGTCTGATGCCCAGGTACTAGCCAAAATAGATTCTGTAGAAAAGAGTGTGGAATGGCTGAAGAAAAACCCAGAGCCCAACCTTATTTTCATGGATATACAATTGGCTGATGGATTAAGTTTTGAGATTTTTGAGCACACCAGCATCACTTCACCCATAATTTTCACAACGGCTTATGATGAATATGCGCTCAAGGCCTTCAAAGTAAATAGTATAGACTATCTGTTGAAGCCTATTGATAAAGAAGAGCTCGAAAGAGCCCTCAATAAGTTTCATGATCTGTTGCCAAAAAATACACAACCATACCCGCTCGATCAGATGGCAACGGTGATGCAGATGCTGTCAACCACATATAAGAATCGATTTTTAGTAAAAACCGGTGAGCACATTAAGTCTATAGCTGTTGATGAAATTCTATTCTTCTTTAGTAGAGATAAAGCTACCTATTGCCATACTGTAGACAATCGCAATTACTTATTAGACTACTCGCTGGAGCAAATAGACGGGCTGGTAGATCCAAAAGTTTACTTTAGGGTAAACAGAAAATATCTGGTAAGAATCGAAAGTATAAAAGACATAATCAGCTACTCTAATAGTCGGCTTAAATTGAAGTTTAAAAATGAGCACACTGAAGAGCCGGTGGTAAGCAGAGACAGAGTTAGTGATTTTAAAGCCTGGCTAGACCGATAAGCTACAAGCCTGTATGCCTGAACTTTATGCTTATACTGGCTGTTTCTATGCTTTTAAAACCTGCTTTTGATTTTAGCCGTTTTAAGTGCTAAATTAGCTAGCAGTTAACGACACATACCTTGAAAAGTAAAAAGTTTCTTTTTCTAAGTTTTTTCTTAGTCAGCTTAAGTTTATCAACCTCTTCCTGGGCCCAGGTAGAAAGCACCGAGCCGGGCAATGGGTTATTTTATTACACTGGTACCCTCGGTTATAAGCAGCAAATAGAGTTTAATCTTCAATTTACAGATAATAATGTCTCCGGTTCTTACATTGTAGTAGAGTCAGGAGATATGTATGTTTTTTCAGGTAGGTTGGCGCTAAATAAGTCCGGAATTGGAGTATTAGTCTACGATAGTGATAATGACTATATAGCCTCTATAGAAGCCGTTTTTGTAACAGACGCAAATAACTTTGGCAAACAGCTCAATGGCAAATGGAAGCCAAATAAAGGCGAAATCAAAACGCTGAGACTTAAAAAAGTGGCAGAGTTTGCCCACCAAAATGAGGTGACCAACACAAATAGTGAAGTGTTAGGCGAGTAAAAATTACCGTCCTTCAGGTAAGAAAATGACCAATAAATAACTTTTTGTTGAGAAATATTTATATTCTTGTAACAAAAGGTGAAAAGATTCAGTCTAAACACTAGACACCTGAATAGAAACAATATGTTACGTAATAAAAAACTCCTGGAGCAAATTATTGTATCAAGTTTAGTTTCAGCACTTATCTTAACATCATTGGTAAGCTGGGGCAGATTACTTAGCCAAACCAATGAAAAAGTAAATGAGAACATAGTAGTAGCTGAGGCTAAACAAGCGACTACCAAAATAAAGCGTGGGGTGATGGTTTTTGCAGGGATGGTTATTGTGGTAGCAGAATATTTTGATATTAATGATGACGAATAAATTAATACTTACAGTATTTACATTTCTACTATTTATTACAGCTCAAGCACAAGAAGGCTTGAGCTTTTTAGCTTTAGGCGATTCCTACACAATAGGTGAGAGTGTAGAAGAAAAAGAGCGTTGGCCCATGCAATTGCAGGATTCACTCAATGCAAGAGGGTTTAATGTAGATAAACCACTGATAATAGCCCGTACCGGATGGAGGACAGACGAACTTAAAGCAGCGATAGAAAAACAAAAGCCGGGGAAAAACTACGACCTGGTTGGGTTACTCATAGGCGTAAATAATCAATATCAAGGCAAGTCTTCATCTTCTTACAAACCTGAGTTTAAAGAATTACTTAATATAGCCATAGATCATGCTGGTGGCGATCACTCAAAGGTTTTTGTAGTTTCAATACCAGATTATGGTCATACGCCCTTTGGCGAAAAAGATAAAGATCGCATTGGTAAAGAGCTGGATGAGTATAATGCCATCAATAGGGAAATAACCGAAGATGCTGGTGTTAAGTACTACAACATTACAGACTTGTCGCGAAATGGAGAACCTGACATGGTAGCCAGCGACAATCTACATCCTTCTGCCAGACAATACAGCCTTTGGGTAGAAAGAATGCTTCAGGATCCTGATTTTTATCAACTTTTGCAGCAGTAGATTTTTATCAAGCTCCTTTCTCAACTCTAAGAAGTCTTGCTACAAAAATAGCACCGATGCTAAAAGCGATGGCGATATAGCCAACATACTCATAGCCAACGAGGGCTTTGGCATTTTCAGTAACTGTAGAAGGTTTCTCAGATATTATAAAACCACCAAGCATAGCAGCCAATCCAGAAGAGATTTGCTGAATGGACGAGCGTATGCTCATAAAACTACCTCGATTTTCTGGTTTAATTACACTGGTCACCATAGTAGTAGAAGGTACAATTCGACCATTGGCGAAAATGAAGAAAATACCACTCACGACAAGCGCTTGCCATAGCGGGATAGGCGGTAAGTGAGTAATTGCCAGGAGTGGAACCATAACCAAAATACCGAAAATCGTAAAAATTTTGAGCCTTCCGTGGCTATCAGCAAACCGACCAACCATGGGTGAAGAAAATATGGTGAGTCCGCCACCTACCAGGTAGATGTAGGTAAGCTCCTGCTCTGTAAAGCCAACGTTGCCGACCATATAAGGCGCGATAAATGGAATAATAGTAAAATGGCCTAACATGAGGATAGAAGTAAACAGTAAGCCCATAAGAGGGTTACGCCTTCCAAATATTCGCTTGATGATTTCTAAAGGGCTAGGCTTATCAGCTTCACTGGCAATATGAGCTCGCATCGAGGGGATGAAAATAAACACGAGCACACTGATGACAACTCCCAGGCCTCCTAAAAATAAAAAAGGAGCATGCCAGCTAAACAAAGTAGCCAGATAGAGGCCAAAAGGCACTCCAAAAACAGACGCTGCAGAGAACGAGGCCATTACAAAACCAATACCTGCTGCTCGTCTTTCTAAAGGAATAGCATCACTGACAATAGACAATACTAATGCACCCAATATACCGCCAAAGGCACCTGCTGTACATCTTGTAATGAGCAAAATTTCATAAGTAGGAGCAAAGGCACAGGCCAGAGTACCTAAGGTAAACCCAATATAGACGAAAGCTAATGTGCTTTTTCTATCAAATCTATCTATAAAAAAGGCCGCAATAAATCCTGAGCCACCTGCGGTAAACGAATAGGAGGAAACAAGGAAGCTAAACTGCTGAGGTGAAATGTCAAACAGCCTCATCAGCTGCGGTCCTAGCGGCATCACAATCATAAAGTCCATGATGTGTGTGAATAGGGCAGCCGATAAAATTAAAAGGAGTATTCGCTCTTTGCTCATAGAAGGTGCGAAGTTACAGAAATAATGTTACAACATTGACTTTCTGTGTGTTACCCAAGTGTTATTATTACCAAGATCACCTGATAGGGGCAAAGGGATCTGTACCGTCATTTAGTTGTGCCACATCAGAGGCTGCCTCGAGGTCTTCAATTTCTATGTCAATAAGTCCATCGTGCAATGTGCTGATTTGAGCACCTTCTACGTTTACCCAATTTTCCCAGCTAAATTTTAATCCACCAATGGGCAGAATATCTACCCAAAACTTCCATGCAGTGGGTCTTCCCTTGTCATCTAAAATCCAAAGATATGAGTCACCAGGTGTAACACCACCTGAGGTATATTGTACAAGCAAAGCTTCTTTACCTTCATAGTCTACTACGCTTCTTTTGGTGCCAGGGTCTGTAACCTTATAGGGAGCAATAAGCCAAAATGAGTCATTGGCAAAGTATTCAAATGCCTTCGAAATGTGCTCTTCAATTTCTTCAGTTTGCTCTTCACCCTCAATATAAACCTTCCCTTCTTTGGTTTCAGGGCTAAATATGACACGTTTATCGTCCCATGTGGCTTCGACTAAATTTGCTTTTTTGTCCCAGATAAAATGATGACCCAGCGGATAGCTCCAGGCGATAGCATTTAAGTCTTGCCAGGCTTCGTAATTGAGGTTCTTGAGCATCTTTTCAGCAAGATATTCTGCGCGGGCCCCCTGTTCTCCTTCAGGTAAGGGTTCGTCTGCGATTAAAAAAGCCGTAATTCCAACAATGATTAAAAGCGCGAGGGTATATAGAATTTTTTTTAACACTGGGCGAGGGTTATGAGTTAGATAAGTAAACAAAGATTAATAATTGTCTACAACATAGCAATAGTGTTAAAGTTTACTGTAGAAAAAATTGCA
>NZ_SMMD01000594.1 GCF_009711475.1 Fulvivirga aurantia | reverse complement strand
GCTTCTACAGATCTACCCCCAAACTGGGTCATTGCTCTATTAAAATTGAGTAGGGATTTGTCAATGTCACCTTGTTCTAAAGCTTCCAGACCTCGCTCGTAATACCTTACCGAAGACTGATACAACAGGGTAAGCGGTATCAATACAACAGCCATAATAAAGGCAATGATGAAGATTCTGGCATACATCCAGGCAGTGGGTGTATATTTTCTCTTTTTGGTAGAATAAAAAGGGGCAGAAGCGTACCTGGGTGAATTACTCGTGTTAATAGAGGTTTTGTATTTTAATTTTTCATCGAAATGGGCTTTTTTGCTATCATCCCTTAACACTGAGTAAGCTGTGCTGATGCGCTTAAACTTATCTTCGTAGCTGGGTTTGTCGGGATGTTTATCGGGGTGGTATTTTTTGGCTAGTTTACGATATGCTTCTTTTACCTCTTTCTGACTAGCGAAATTATCTAAGCCAAGAATTCGGTAATAGTTTTCATTCATCTGGTAGCCAACTTAAATTTTTTGCCTGGTAATGAGTTTACGAATCCTTTAAACTCAAGGTTAAGTAGGATGGAGGCTAGCAAATTAATAGGCAGTTGTGTTTGCCAGCTAAGGTTGTCCATAAGTATACCTTCTTTATGGTCAGACAGCTGTTTTACCACAAGCACCTCTTGCTCATCTAAGGAAGAAAAATCCAATGTTGTATTTACTGCATCAGTTGAAGCTTCCCAATTCATAATGTACTCAATATCCTTAACGCTGGTAAACAAATGGGCTTTATTTGATTTTATGAGGTTATTACAACCTTCAGAGTAAGACATCCCCAAATTACCAGGTACGGCAAAAACATCACGGCTATAGCCATTGGCAACTTCAGCGGTAATTAAGGCACCTCCTTTTTTAGCTGCTTCTACAATCACAATAGCATCTGCCATTCCAGCAATAATTCTATTTCGGGCCGGAAATTTATGTGGGTCAGGTTTTACATCGTAGCTATGCTCAGTGAGCAAACCTCCCTGAGAAAGCATTTTATTGGCCGCTTCTCTATGAACAGAAGGATATACTACATTAATACCACTAGCCATGACGCCAATTGTGTCTAAATTATTATTTAAAGCTGCTTTGTGAGCACAAATATCAATACCATAAGCCAAACCGCTTACTATTAAAGCGTTATGGGCTTTTAAGTCTGAAACAAGTTGCTCGGTTATTTCCTTTCCATAAGTTGTGGCTTTTCGCGTGCCCACTATAGCTACTATCTTCCTATCGTTTAGTGGTGCCGTGCCCTTGTAGTAAAGCAGGGCAGGGGCGTCATTTATATGCTTAAGATTTTTAGGATACGCTGAATCCGAATAAAGTAGAATTTGAACGCCTTCATCATCAGCTCTCTTCAACTCTTTCTCGGCCTTTTCAAATGGTCTTTGATTAACAATAAGCTCAGCTGTAGATGGACCTATGCCTGGTATTTTGAGCAGTTTGCTTTTAGGAGTTTTAAACACTGCCTCAGCAGACCCACAATAACTCACTAATTGTTTAATACTATAACTACCAATTCCGGAGATAAAATTGAGTGCCAGTTGGTCTAACCGGTTTTGATCCATGATGAGAAAAGCTTATCGGAGTTGCTGCCTGATTTCTAACAAAAATTCCTTGACCTGGCTCAAAGATTCTATGACTTCCATTCTGCCTCTAACAGCTTCGGTGTCATTTTTAAGCATATCTTTTGCTCCCTGTAGGGTGAAGCCTTTTTCTTTCACCAAATGGTAGATGAGCTTTACATTTTCGATATCATCTTTGGTAAACTGGCGATTACCTTTACGATTTTTCTTAGGCTTGATGATGTCAAACTCGCTTTCCCAAAATCTAATAAGAGAAGTAGCTACATTAAACATAGCTGCCACCTCACCGATGGCATAATATTTCTTCTCTATTGTCTTTTCTTTATAGGGCATGAACAAATTTAATCTTGAATATAAGTAATTATACCGCTATCGTCAATTTTTATTTTCACTTCGGGAAAATCTTTTGATGTAAGGTCCTGCAACCTTTTAATTACTCCCTTATTAGAATCTATTTTTGGTCCTCCCGGAGCTCTTTGTATGATTGGAGTGACCTCTGCTTTTATAAATTCCCCATTACTTTTAGTGAAAACTTTAATAATTGGCGCCAACCCATTATCTCCTCTCAAATTAAAACGCGCATATGTGCAAAAATTGCCAAGACTATAAGATATAAACCTTCCTTTATACACCTCTACCGCTCTTGTCACATGCGGTCCGTGACCAAATATTACATCAGCACCACTATTAATGAGTTCATGAGCAAATTGGTAAACGTTACCTCGGTTTTCACCATAAAAATACTCTGTTTTTCTATTCACGTGTTGGTACTTACTTCCTTCGGCACCTCCATGAAATGAGGCAATTACAATATCACTTATTGAGTCTAAGTGAGTGATGATTTCTTTGGCCTTACCCAGGTCATTAATACTCATCGTACCGGTATTAGGAGCAAAGGCTGCAAACCCATATTTCATCCCGTCCATCATAAAGGTGGCATAAGGTTTTGACTCTAAGCCTGCATGATGTATTTCTAATGAATCTAAGACACGCATTGTATTTTTTCTTCCCGGATTTCCAAAATCACCTGCATGATTATTGGCAGTACTCATCACATCAAAACCAGCGTCTTTCAGATTTTGCACCATATACTCAGGAGACCTGAAAATGTAGCATACCTTGGGGTTTCTACAGTATTTGGGATCACCACCTTCATTCAATATTACACCTTCCAGGTTTCCAAAAGTAACATCAGCAGATTGTAAAACAGAATCAACTTCAGCCAATAAATCTTTCCCCTGGTTAGGAGGCAAATAATACGTTTCAGGAAAATTTGTACCCATCATGATGTCCCCAACACCAATAATTGATACCGTATCTTTCAAAACTCTGTATACATTGAGCTCGACAGAGTCCTGTATAGTTACCACCGGGGGTATTTTAACCAATGTGTCTATCTGAACAGCCAAACTGTCTTTGAAGCCATCTTCTTGGGTAGTTGTAGGCTTTTTAGACACTTTACAAGCACCCATTACCAGCACAAGCAATACAAAACCAACTATATGTCTCACGTGGAATAATCTGCAAAAATTCATAAGCGGCAAAACTAGGATAAATGAATAGATGGTTTGGCGTGAAGTGCAGTAAAAGTTTTTAAAAAAATTACATCTTATGATGTAAGTTATTAGTCATTTTTACACTTTTTTAAATGAAATTTTATTCTTTAAGGAAAAACTCACATTATCAAAATTACACCTTTAATTATATGAATAATATAATGTAAGTTTTACCTAAATATTGATTTTTATCACAAAATATGACCTGTTAGCTTTGTGAGATTATTTTAAGTAATTCTATGAATGTAATTAATACTCTCACTTATGAAAATTAAATATTCTCTTCTATTTGTTACGATATTTATTTCTTGTTTGGTGTGCAATGCACAAAACTGGGGTAAAAATGCAGAGATTCAGAATGATGGAACGTTGGATGTTGGTAAATACATAAACTTTTATGACACCAACTCTTCCTTAGACTTTAGTCACCGTATTTATTCAGAGAATGATGTACTAAACATCACTGGGCATGTCAATGTGATTGGATCATTACTAAGTGATGATCCAGCCACTACCACGGACTGGAATACTGTTTGGCAAAGCGGATTCTTCGATGGCAACTCTGCTGCCAATGCTCCAGAAACGGGCTGGTTTTGGGGTATAAATTTAGGACATACATCGAACCGATCAGATTATCGATACGGAGGCCAGCTTCTTATAAAGAACGCCCCGACAGAACCGACATTATATTTTAGAAGTAGATATGCCGCTGGGAATGGAACCTGGGCTAAAATTATCAGTAGTGAAGGGAACCAAAACATTAATGGATCTTTGGCCATTGGCACAACCACACCTACTACACGACTTCATGTGGTGCAGGATGGGGTAAACTCAACCAACGGTAATGAATCGTTAGGTGCTAGATTAGAAATAGGTCGACAAAAGCTAGAATTTACAGCTCACAGAACAGCCAATCATACAGATTGGAATTATACCACATTAGAGATTCAGGCCATGATTGATAATACTAATCACCAGTCGATAAGCTTTGTCAATGATGCTAATTATCAAGAACACATAGATATTAGGACTGGCGATGATAAATTCAGCACCCGCTTTGCTGCTAATGGTAATGTAGGCATAGGCACCTCCAATCCATCCCATAAACTCGATGTCAAAGGTGTAATCCATGCTGAAGAAGTATTGGTAAACCTTTCTGTTGAAGGCCCGGACTATGTATTCGAAGAAGACTACCCATTACAAGACCTATCAGAATTAGAAACCTATCTTAAAGAAAATAAGCAC
>NZ_SMMD01000858.1 GCF_009711475.1 Fulvivirga aurantia | reverse complement strand
AAAAAAAATGGGTTATAAAAATTAAGTACAATGGCTAAACCTTCTACCGATTCACACCATAAGAATCCCTCCAACGATGATGCAAACACACCCGATCATGGAGAGTGCCTTAAAATACTAAGTCTTGTTCTAGACGAAGAGGCGACTGATGAAGAGAGAGAATACTTCAAAAAACACGTAGAGAATTGCATGCCTTATTACGAGATCTATAATGTAGATCTTAAAATTAAGGAACTGATAAAAAAGAACTGTGCACACAAAGAAGTTCCTCAAGATCTCGTAGATTCGATCCGAGAAAAAATTTTTCACAAGGCAGAGTAACATTTTCCTAAATGAAAGGCAAAGCTATAATCTTCTCCGCTCCATCCGGGTCGGGGAAAACAACTATTGTAAAGCATCTCATACAAACTAATCCTAAATTGGGCTTTTCTATTTCTGCCTGCACAAGAGATAAGCGAGGAAGAAACGAAGAAAACGGAAAAGATTACTACTTTCTCTCACCTACCGAATTCAAAGAAAAAATTGATAAAGACGAATTTATTGAGTGGGAAGAAGTATATGCCGGTAACTTTTATGGTACACTTAAAGCGGAGATAGAAAGAATCTGGGCTGAAGGCAGACACGTAATTTTCGATGTAGATGTAAAAGGAGGCCTACACTTAAAAGAATATTTTGGTGATAGAGGGCTAGCAGTTTTTGTAAAAGTGCCCTCGATGGACGACCTGAAATCACGCCTTACTGATCGACAGACAGAAACCGAGGCAAGCCTTTCTCAAAGAATTTTCAAAGCTAAATTTGAAATGACTTTTGAAGATAAATTTGACGTAACACTCATAAATGCAGACCTGGCTGAGTCTTTGAAGAAAGCCGAAAAACTGGTCGATGATTTCTTAGAAAGCTAGGAGCCCGCAATCAAAATACTTTCAAAACAAAAATATCTTAATTATGAAAGTAGGTCTATTTTTTGGTTCATTTAACCCAATCCACATGGGGCATATGATTATTGCCAATGTAATGGCAACCACTACAGACCTGGACGAAGTGTGGTTTGTAGTTTCACCTCAAAATCCATTTAAAAAGAGAGAGTCACTATTACATGAGTTTGACCGTATCGATATGGTAAATGCGGCAATTCATGATAACTATCACCTACGGGCAACCGATGTGGAGTTTAATATGCCCAAACCAAGTTATACAATAGACACACTCACGTACCTTTCAGAAAAACATCCACAACATACTTTCAAACTCATAATTGGTGAGGACAATCTCAAAAGTTTTCCTAAGTGGAAAAACAGTGATTTGATTCTAGACCTCTATGGATTATATGTTTACCCCAGACCTCATGCAAAACCTTCCGACCTGAAGAATCATGCAAACGTTAAATTGGTTGAGGCTCCGATGATTGATATTTCTGCTACGTTTATCAGAAAGTGTATAAAAGATAACAGATCTATCAAATATCTTGTACCCGATGCGGTTGAAGAACGTATAATCGCACAGAAGTATTATATATAGGTCAGGGCTAAAAAACACAACGTTGAAACGTACTCTTCTTACACTCTTAGGAGCACTAAGTCTCCTATCCGCAATTGCTGGTGGAATAAAAGGTAAAATATCTAACGAAAATGGTGAACCATTACCTTTTGCCACAATCTATGTGAAGCAAATAGAAACCGGCACTACAACCAATGCAGATGCATTTTATGAAATATCACTGAAGCCAGGTAAGTACACAATTACTTATCAATATGTCGGGTATGAGTCTGTCTCTAAGGAGGTAGAAATAGGGGAGAGCTATACAACCATTAATGTAGTGCTTAAAACACAAACCATGGTGTTACAAGGGGTGCAGGTATATGCCGGTAAAGAAGATCCTGCCTATACCATCATGCGTAAGGCCATTGCAAAAAGTAAATTTCATACGCAGCAGATAGATGGCTACAAGGCCAAAGTGTATATAAAAGGTAAAGGTGAGCTTAAAGATGCACCATTCTTTCTGAGGAAAACATTAGAAAAAGAAGGTATAAAAGAAGGGCGTGTATTCATTACCGAGTCTGTAAGTGAAGTTGAATACAAGCGACCAAATATTTATACCGAAAATGTTATTTCGATTTTCAGCTCAGGTGATGACAACAATACAAGCCCCAATAGCTATATCAATGGCTCTTTTTACGAGCCTGAGGTAGGTAATTCGATTTCTCCATTATCTCCCAAAGCATTTTCTTATTATCGATTTGAGTATGATGGCACCTTCAGAGATAGGGGTTATGAGGTGAGTAAAATAAAAGTGACACCGAGGTCTCGGGGAGATAATGTTTTCCAGGGCTACATACAAATAGTAGAAGATTACTGGAGCATACACAGTTTAGATCTGGAGACTACAAAGTTGGGCATCAAATTTAGTATAAAGCAGATTTACGAACCTTTAAAGGAAAAGGTTTGGTTGCCTGTCACCCACGATTTTGATGTATCTGGTAAGGTTTTAGGTTTTGAGTTCGAAGGGGAGTATTTGGCAACAGTAAGTAATTATGAAGTGACCATTAACCCTGATCTTGATTTGGATATTGAGGTTGTAGATGAAAAAGTAGAGAAAGAATTAGCAGCGGAGCTGGAAGAAAAGTTTGATAAAGAAGAAGCTTCCGATATTCAAAAATTACTTACTTCAGGAGAGGAGGTAACGAGGAAGCAACTTAATAAAGTAATTAAGGCATACGAAAAGGCTGAGCTTGAGGAGACTGAAAACCCTGAAATCATTAGCCAGCGCACGATGAAAGTAGACACACTGGCTTACGAGCGCGATTCTGCCTACTGGGCAGCCATACGGCCTGTGCCACTTACCGATTTGGAGCAGCGAGGTTACTTAATATCCGACAGTATAGCGAATGTGCGGAAAATGGAAAGTGAAGGCGATACACTAAATAGAAAACGTAATAGCGGAAAATTTGCGCTTAAGGACTTGCTTTTTGGCAATCGTTACAAGCTAAAGGATAAAACATACTTTACGATTTACTTCCCAAAGCCTTTTTTCAATACAGTAGAGGGCTTCAATATTGATTATAGACTGGCTTTTAGCAAAACTTTTGAAAATAAGAGTTGGGTAAGTTTTGGACCGACAGCCCGTTATGCTTTTGCAAGAGAAAAGCTTAGTGGGTTCTTTAATTTACAGTATGATTTTGGTGAATTAAATAAGCGCTCAAGTATAAACCTTGATTTTGGGCGCTATGTGAGTCAGATAAATAGAGACGAACCCATCCATCCAATTATCAACACCTTCATGAATCTCTTTCTGGAACGAAATTACATGAAGATTTATGAAAAGGACTTTATCGAGCTGCGTCACCGTCAAAAGTTTAGTGACAAACTTACCACACGAGTAAATGTAGCTTTTGAACAAAGAAGACAGCTATTTAACAATACACGTTACAGGTTTTTCGATCTGGAAGGCCAACGACTGACACCAAACCAACCGGTAAACTTACAACTCACAGACACCTCATTTCCTGAACACGAAGCGCTTACAGCCAGTGTACAGCTCGAGTTTAAGCCATGGCAGAAATACAGAATATATAACAAGCATAAATATGCCATTACAGGCTCCTCACCAGTGTTTGAATTTAAATATACAGCAGGTTTGCCAGACGTAGCCGGTAGTGATATTGATTATAATTTAGTAGAGCTAGGTGTACAATATGATTTTAAAATAGGAGTTCGTGGGTTAGTAGACTTCTATATACAAGGAGGTAAATTCCTGACTAATAATGAGATGCAGTTTATTGATTACAAGCATTTTATGGGTAACCGAACTCCTTTTACTACCGCAAACCCTGTAGGTAGTTTTAGACTCCTCGATTATTACTCCTACAGTACTAAAGAAGAGTATTTTCAGGCGAGTGTCCATTACCAGTTTAGAAAATTTTTACTTACACGAATACCAATAGTTAGGCTCGCAGGTGTAAGAGAAAGCTTTTTTACAAACTACCTGGCTAATGACATTACCACTAGTTATGTAGAACTGGGGTATGGCATTAATTATATCTTTAGAATCTTTAGAGTAGAAGGAGTTACCTCCTTTGTAGATGGTGAGTTTAAAGACTTTGGTGTTCGTTTGGGAATAGCGGCCAATTTTGATGATATATTTTAGTCAACACCTGACTACTTACAGAATTAAACACATTGTAAAGAATGAGATTTTTAGTTTGCTTGCTTTTTCTGGCTTCGGCTTGTAGTCCGGTCTACCTACCTAACAGTAGATCTGTCCCGATGCTTAATAGTGCTGGTGAAGTAAGTATAGATGGTGATTTTAGTAGTTCAGGTCTCAATTTAAATACTGGTGTGGCAGTAAGCGACCATTTCGTTGTGATTTTAAACGGCACGTTTTCAGATCATGAAAATTGGTCTAATTCAGCACATGTCTATCATAGAGCGGCTGAGCTCGGTATTGGGTACTACCATTATGACAGTAGTTCAAGATTTCAAGTTGAGTTTTTTTACGGTTACGGTATGGGAGAAGCGTCCGCAGTAAGTGATGAGCTCTTTCTCTCCTCAGATATTATAGAGTCTAAGGGAGATTATAGAAAGTCATTTTTGCAGGGAAATTTTGGGTGGAAGCTAGACTTAGTAAATCTAGGTGGGGCCTTGAGGGTGTCTAAGATAAAATTTACTGACTTTGAAACTAATGCCGATGTCGTTGGTTTTAGCACAAATTCTACGTTTGTGGAGCCGGTTTTCTTTATCAGCGTTGGGAAGAAATTGAGGTTTAATGCACAGGTAGGATTTTCCCTACCTGTTACACAAGAACCAGTTTTTGATTATGTACCTCTGCATGGTGCAGTTGGTATTGGAGCTCGATTAGGTGGTAAAAAAAGACTGTAGATTAAACAGTCATTATTTCCTGCTCCTTAGACTCAAGTACCTCATCGATTTTTTTAGTGTGCTCGTCAGTCATGGCCTGAACCTTATCTTCAGCACGCTTAACTTCATCCTCAGAGACGCCATCTTTTTGTAATTGCTTCAGAGAGTCGTTAGTATCTTTACGAATATTACGAATGCTAATTTTACCTAACTCGCCTTCGTGCTTAACCTGTTTTACAAGCCCTTGTCTTCTTTCTTCAGTAAGTGTAGGGATGTTTATGATTACCTGCTCACCATCATTCTGAGGGTTAAGTCCTAAGTCGCTATTCATAATAGCCTTTTCTATTTCAGGGATTACATTCTTTTCCCAAGGCTTTATCATCAATGTACGTGCATCTGGTGCTGTCACAGAAGACATTTGGCTAAGCGGAGTTGGTGTGCCGTAGTATTCAACCATTATCCCTTCAAGCATACTGCTGCTGGCTTTTCCGGCTCTTATCTTTACTAATTCATTTCTTACGTGCTTCACAGCTTTGCCCATAAGCTCTTTCGCCTCATCCAAATACATTTGAATTTCTTCCATAATGTTGGTTTTTATAATAATGCGCTAAATATAATAATTGTATGTTAATAGTTGCAAGTACCAGTTTTTGATACCATCAGGTGATTAAGGTACCTGCACTTTCACCCGTCATAAGGTCTTTTAAGTTGCCAGTCTTGTTCATATCAAAAACGATAATTGGCAAATTGTTTTCCTGACAAAGTGTAAAGGCGGTCATATCCATAATGTTGAGGTTTTTCTCATAAGCCTCCTGAAAAGATAGTTCTGAGTATCTTTCTGCATCAGGATCTTTTTCTGGATCTGCGGTGTACACGCCATCTACTCTTGTGCCTTTGAGTACTACATCGGCTTGTATTTCTATAGCACGCAAACTCGCTGTAGAGTCTGTAGTAAAGTATGGATTACCAATACCTGCTCCAAAAATCACAATACGACCTTTCTCAAGGTGTCTTATGGCTCTACGTCTTATAAATGGCTCACATACCTGTTCCATTTTTATACCAGACATCAATCGGGTGTATAAACCGGCACCCTCCAGCGCACTTTGTAGTGCCATGCCGTTGATTACCGTAGCTAACATACCCATATAATCACCTTGCACACGCTCTATGCCGGAGCCTTCTGCCTGTACCCCTCTAAAAATATTGCCACCGCCAATGACGATAGCAATTTCAATTCCCATTTCTTTTACCGCTTTTATTTCATCGGTGTATTGTTGAAGGCGTTTTGGATCTATTCCATATTGAGAAGATCCCATTAGAGACTCTCCGCTAAGCTTGAGTAAGATTCTTTTGTATTTCATTGAGTGTGGTGCAGGTTTAGAGCTAATAAATTATGCAAATATAGGAGGTATATTCAGACTTTTCTAAAATAGAATCATTACTTGATTTTTATCAACACCATCTCCTTTTTTCACTTTAATAGTCTTCACTATGCCGTCTCCCGGAGATTTAAGTACGTTCTCCATTTTCATTGCTTCCAAAATCATGATCTGGTCTCCCTTTTTCACTTCGTCACCTTCTTTGATGAGTATGTCGAGTACCAGACCAGGCATAGGAGCTTTTATGTCTTTTATTTCATTGCTGGCTAGTTTATCCATACCCAACCTTTCTAGCAGGAGATCAAGTTTATCTTTTACCTCAACAGTGTATTTGTTGCCATTGATTCGGAGCGTTACTGTCTTTGCTTCCTTATCAAAAGCCAACACTTCTGCTCTATACGACTTGTCTTTATGGATGATATGGAAAGACTGTTTGCCTATTTCTACAATATCCCAATCAAAGGAATTCTCATCAATGGTGATCTTGTCTTTGTCGAAGGCAATCTCCATCGCCTTTTCATTTACTATTGCTTTATACATGTCTCAGAATTTGTCTTCAAATATATAGGTTTCCATCGACTCTTAGAACCAAACTGATGCTGATCTAATTGTTATAAGCGCTAAAACGAAAAAGATGTTTTAGATATGCCTTATTAATAGGCCCGCTAAGTTTGATAAATGCGCCATGATTGGCCAACTTTGCACTTACATTATAGGGGTGCCCATAACAAAGGCTGAGATTATACCCAAAGCTTGATAAATGAGCTTAAACCTGATCCGGATAATGCTGGCGTAGGGAGGTATGTTAAAAATGAAGAAATCCCCTGTACTTCAATTATTTAACAAAACAACATCTACAAATGATACGATTGATATTAAGCATGTGCCTCACGGCAATTGCAAGCTTATCTTATGCGCAATATGCCATAAATGGCAAAGTGGTTGACAGTAGTAATGGAGAACCTCTGATTGGGGCAGCTGTAACCACTGATTCTGGTACTGGCACCGTTACAAATTACAAAGGAGAGTTTGCCTTAAATAAATTAAGCAAAGAAGAAGTAGAGGTTACCGTGAGTTATGTAGGGTTTGAAGACCAACGTACGGTAATCAATTCACAACTAAAGAAGATCACTATTATTGAGCTTCAGCCACAACCATTTTTAGCAGATGAAATAATTGTTTCAGCTACACGAGCAGGAGATAAAACGCCAACTACAAGCTCCAACCTGTCTAAAGAAGAAATAGAAAAGCAAAACTTTGGTCAGGATTTACCTTTTATGCTCAACTGGACCCCATCGCTGGTCACAACCTCTGACGCTGGAGCAGGTATTGGTTATACAGGATTGCGCATAAGAGGTAGTGATGCATCCCGAATAAACGTGACAATCAATGGTGTGCCCCTCAACGATAGTGAGTCGCAGGGAGTTTTTTGGGTAGATATACCAGATATAGCCTCTTCAACTCAAAATATACAAGTGCAACGTGGTGTGGGAACATCAACTAATGGCGCAGGAGCATTTGGAGGTACTATTAATTTGCAGACCAACACAAGGAAAAATAAACCTTACGCAGAACTGATAAATGCGACAGGCTCTTATAATACATGGAGACACACATTAGGACTGGGTACAGGTTTGATCGATAACAAGTGGTCGGTAGACGCCCGTGTTTCAAAGATTACTTCAGATGGATATATAGATAGAGCTACTTCTGATCTCAGTTCATATTATTTTTCAGGGGGGTATTATGGTGAGAAAACCCTTATAAAGGCCATTGTATTTGGTGGATCAGAGAGAACTTACCAATCATGGTATGGAACGCCCGAAGCTGTATTGGAAAATGATAGTGAAGGCATAGAGGCAGTGATTGCAAATAATGGATTAGATGATGAGCAGGCTGAAAATATAAGGACATCAGGAAGAACCTTCAATTGGTATTTGTACGATAATCAGGTAGATGATTATAAGCAGGACCACTATCAATTGCACATTTCACAAGAATTAGCAAAAGACCTGATTGGTAATGTTTCATTACATTACACTTATGGAAGAGGTTTTTTTGAGCAATACAGAAGAGATGATGATTTCAGTGACTACGCCTTACCTGATGTGACTATTGGTGATACAACCATCACTTCTACTGACCTAGTAAGAAGAAGGTGGTTAGATAATGATTTTTATGGCTTCACTTATTCTTTTAATTATGAAAAAGAAAGATGGTCAGCAATATTGGGTGGAGCCTATAACCAATACCGTGGCGATCACTTCGGTGAAATTATCTGGGCAGAGTACTCATCAACAGCTTTTATTGAAGACCGATATTATGATAACGATGGTGATAAAGATGATTTTAATTCCTATTTGAGAGTAAACTATGCAATTGATGATCGCCTCTCACTATATGGAGATGTGCAATACCGAAATGTGCAGTACGATATAGAGGGTGTTGATAATGATTTGAGAAATCTGGATGAGTCGACAGCATTTGATTTTTTCAACCCCAAATTTGGTCTCAATTACGTGCTTAATGATCATAATTCGTTTTATGCATCATACGCTGTGGCTAACCGAGAGCCTGTAAGGTCAGATTTTATTGATTCCCCTGGTAGACCACAACACGAGACTATGAGAAACCTTGAGGTAGGCTATCGATTACTTCAGAGTGATTTACAGTTCAATGCCAATTTCTACCTTATGGATTATGATAATCAGCTGGTGCTTACAGGCGAACTGAATGATGTTGGCTCTGCAATTAGAACCAACGTAGCAGATAGTTACCGGGTAGGTATTGACTGTAACTCAGCCTGGAGTATAGATAGAAAGTGGAAATGGTTAGCTAATCTAACACTCAGTAGAAATAAAATACGTCAGTTTGAAGAAGTGATTTACGATTATGGGGCAAACTTTGATGAGTTTAACATCATTACCAACCAATATGAAGATACTGACATTTCTTTTTCTCCGAATATCATAGCAGGCTCGCAACTACTTTATTCCCCTGTAAGTAATTTTGAGATTGGTCTACTTTCGAAATATGTTGGGGAACAATACCTCGATAATACCTCAAACGAAGCCAGGTCCATCGACTCGTATATGGTGCACGACCTACGGTTTACTTACTTACTGAAAACCAATTTTATACCCGAGCTTGGCTTTAGCCTCCTAATCAACAATATTGCGAGTGAGAAGTATGCCTCTAATGGCTATACTTTCGGCTACCAGGGAGGAGATGATTTTGTTGTCAGAGAGAATTATTATTATCCGCAAGCAGAGAGAAATTTTCTGGCTTCAATTACTCTTAAATTTTAGATAATCAACCACTATTGTAATACTAGCCATCAGGACATACCTTTGCCAAAATTATATGCCCTGATGGCTGATTCTAAAAACATAAAACCCACCAATTTTTCCCTTAAAGGGTTTATACTCGTAACCCGTTTTTGGAATCTGCTTATTATAGTCTTTGCGCAGTTTTTTACGGCTATCTACCTTTCTAGGTCATCAGGTTCTATAGTCGAAACTCTTACTGATATAAGACTATTACTATTAGCATTATCTTCAGTATTGATTGCAGCTGCTGGCTATATCATCAATGATTATTATGATGTAAAGATCGACCTGATAAACAAGCCTCACCGTGTGGTTGTGGGTCGAATATTAAAAAGAAGGGTTGCTATGGTGGCTCATACCATTCTCAATTTTATGGGTATTAGTATTGGTTTTTTACTTTCGTGGCAAATCGGTATCATCAATTTTCTATCCGCACTAATTCTATGGCTATACTCCAATCAGCTAAAAAGAATAGCGCTGGTGGGCAATGTTACTGTAGCTGTACTCACCGGGCTCTCTATTTATATTATTAATGTACTATATCAGGAGCTCAATTATCTGGTGATAGCATATGCACTCTTTGCATTTACTTTCACACTTATAAGAGAAATCATAAAAGACATGGAAGATGTCAAGGGCGACCTCACATTTGGGTGCCGTACTTTTCCGGTAGTATATGGCTTGAGAAATACCAAGGTATTGCTTTACATTATTGAGATTAGCTTTGTAATAGGCCTCGCTGCCCTTGCTTATGCTTTTTTGGGCTTCAAAATGATGACATTTAGCCTGCTGCTTATCATTCCACTAGGTTTTCTTACATATAAACTGTACAAGGCGGATACAACAAGACACTTTAATCTTTTGAGTAACTATTGTAAAGTCGTAATGCTCATAGGTATATTGAGCATGGTGATTTACTAAAATAAAGTATGAAAAAAATTGCAATTTTCGCCTCCGGTAATGGTTCAAATGCTGAAGAAATTATCAAGCACTTTTCAGGGCATCCATCAGTAGAAGTTACTTTGATCTTATCAAACAAGCCTGAGGCTTATGTAATCGAGCGAGCCAAAAAACATAACATAGCCCAGGAGGTATTTGGTAAAGAGGAGTTGAAAAATGGGGAAGTATTATCGCTATTAAAGGATAAGAAGATTGATTACATTGTTCTGGCGGGCTTTCTTTTACTTATTCCGGCTGCTCTTGTGGAGGCGTACCCGGATAGGATAATTAATATACACCCTGCTCTACTGCCAAAATATGGAGGCAAGGGCATGTACGGTGATCGCGTACATAGAGCTGTGAAAGAAAACGGTGATAAAGAAACCGGAATTACTATACACCTGGTGAATGAAAAGTATGATGAGGGTAAAACACTTTTTCAAGCTACTTGCGATGTGAAAGCCACCGACACCGTTGATGATATTGCCGACAAAGTACACCAACTAGAATACGCTCACTTTCCAAAAGTGATTGAGGAGTGTATTATAGAAAGGTGACATTGAATTTCTAATGCAACTGAGCAAGCTTATCATTTTTATTAGTTTTTAATATCATAGTATAAATGATTGAAACTGATAATACTATGATTGATATGATCGGTAAAATAAAATATGATGGGTTTAAGTCTATCTTAAACGCATAATTACTTAACCACTCGTTACTAATAATATAAGCTAGAGGGATTACAACAACAGCGCTCATTAAAAGTAGCATTAGGATGTTTTTCGATAATAAAAACACCAAATGCATAAAATTAGCACCAAAAATACGCCTAATTGAAAGCTCTTTCCTACGTTGATTTACAAATAAATTACTCATTCCAAATAGACCTAGCCCGGCCAAAAAAACTGCTAGAATAGCAAAGTAGCTCAATGCTGCCATCAATCTTTGATCAGATAGATATTGCTCCGAGATTTGGTTTTTCATAAAGAAGTATTCAAAAGGTTTGTCAAGGAAAAACTCTCGCCATGCTTCTCTTGCGATCTTTATTGCTCTTTCTTTTTGTCGTGTATCAAATTTAATTGATAAGTATGATTTATGACCGGGACCCAGGGTATAGAAGCTCGGCATAATAGGATGTTTGGGTGATTGAGAATGGAAATTGTCAATAACACCGATGATCTCAACATTCCTATTGAAAATTGGGACGATACTTCCAACTGCATCATTAAGCTGATTAAACCCGAGAGCTTCAGCTAGAGCTTTATTAATCACAATTTGCTCCAGAGGTTTAGATTCATCTTTATAGTTATAAAATCTGCCTTCCAAAAGATTAAGTTTAAATACATTCAAAAAATCTTTGTCCACTCTCACTCTTGAAGCATTAACCAAATTACTTCCGGATA
>NZ_SMMD01000720.1 GCF_009711475.1 Fulvivirga aurantia | reverse complement strand
CTATTACAGTCTTCTGTCAGCCATCAGACAGTAGATAGTCTTGAGCGTGAGCTGAATGTGGCTGAAGGTCGGAGCAAAGTAATCGTGCTCAATGAGCTGTGTAAACAGTACATCAATAATAACCCCACAAAGGCGCTGAGTTATACCCGACAGGCACTGGTTTTGGCAGAGAAAATAAATGACAGGGCAGGGGAGGCCTCTTCTTACAATAACATTGGCGTTATTTTTAAAAATCAAGGAAGTCTTGACAAAGCGCTTGATAACTACATTTCCGCCCTACGGATTCAAGATAAAAACAACTTTGAAGATGCTCTGGCAAACACTTACAATAACATTGGTACCGTATATTCTCTAAAGGAAGACTATGAAAAAGCCCTGGACTATTTTAATCAAGCATATGAGCAGTTTTATAAAATAGATAATAAACGTAGAATTATTGGCGCTCTCAACAATATCGGAAATGTATATGAGGCGATGTCACGATATGATGAGGCGCTGGATTACTATTTACAATCCCTCAGGCTCTATGAGGAGTTAGCAGATCATAATCAAACATTTGTTCCCTTCAACAATATCGGCAATATCTATTTCAGGCAAGGTGATATGGCTTCTGCTATGGCGTATTATCAAAGTGCTTTAGATTTAGAAAAATTTAATAACGACCTCAACGGGCAGGCCAATGCCTTGCATAACATAGGATCCGTCCTTAAAGCCAATAGAGATTTTGAGGAGGCCATTAATCACTTCAATACTGCTTTAGATGCTGCTCAGGAGACGGATAATAAAAGGATTCTGGCCATTATCTATAGATCATTGTCAGAAACTTACTTTGCTCAGGAAAATATGTTTATGGCCTATAGTTTTTTGAGCCTCCATGCAGCTGCCAAAGACAGTTTGCATAAGGAGGAGAACAGCAAGCGCATAGCCAATCTGGAAACTGCATATGAACTCGAAAAGAAGGCCTCAGAAATTGAGACGCTTAAAGTAGAAAGCAGGCTTCAGCAATTAGAAATTAAAAATGACCGAATAATAATATCTGCGATCATCATTGTGTCTGTAATCGGCATCGGACTTACAGTGGTTATTTACAGAGAAAATAAGGTGATTAAGAAAAATGAGCATCAGCTGAATATTCAAAAAAGGCATTTAGAAAAGAAAAACAAGATCATTGAGCAGCGAAACCGAACGGTGACAGAAAGCATAGACTATGCAAAGAGTGTACAGCAGTCTTTGCAGGACTTCAAATTACCCATTGATAAAGCTTCTCGGTCTTTTGTGTTTTATAAGCCAAAAGATATAGTTAGCGGTGATTTCTATTGGTATGCCGATAAAGGCGATGTTGATATAATCGCAGCGGCAGATTGCACGGGGCATGGTGTTGCAGGAGCTTTTATGACCGTAGTTGGCATGACAGCACTGGAAAATATTGTTGGACGCGAAGACGTCACTGCTCCGTCAGAAATACTTAAGCAACTCAATGAATCTATGAGTATTGCCCTGCAACGGAGCAATAAAGATGTAGCTGACCATGGACTTGATATAGGGCTTTGTACGGTTGATCATAAAGCCCATACAGTGACTTTTGCGGGTGCCAACCGACCACTGTTTTACATTACTGAAGGTGACTTAAAACAAATAAAAGGAACCAAGCGAAATATTGGAGATGGCATCGATACGCATCTTAATTACAAAGAAACGGTCATCAATTTCAAGCCTGGAGATGTATTCTACCTTACCACAGATGGCTATGTAGACCAGTTTGGAGGTGCGCTTGATAAAAAATTTATGCTCAGACGTTTTAGGCAGCTTTTGCTAGCCGCATACAGCAAGCCTTTTGCTGAGCAACAGCAAATTGTAGCCTCTGAGTTTGAGAAATGGAAGAAAGACCAAGAGCAAACCGATGATGTATTGGTAATCGGTTTTAAGCCTTAAGCTGTAGCTTGCCTTGAGAGGCGCCCATCAGGCAACTCATCTGCCAAAGTAAACGTGCACCTACATTTGCATCCCATTCGCTTTCTCCCGGAGAGACTTCATTTAAATCGAAACCTATAATTACACGCCCGGAGTTTACCAGCTGCTTAAATAAATAAATGACTTGCTCATAAGTGAGGCCACCTGGTACAGGAGTGCCGGTATTAGGGCAGAAGCGCGGCTCTAAACCATCTATATCAAAACTGATGTATACTTTCTGAGGGAGTTTATCGATAATACTATCACAAATTGATTTCCAGGTTTCACCCTCAAAGAGTTGCTGTTTCAAGTCTTCATCAAAATAAGTAACTATTCTACCGTTGGACTTATTGATCAGATTCATTTCTTCTTCACAAAAATCACGTATGCCTATTTGTACCAATCTGGAAATATTCTTTATCTGCATGGCATTATACATGATTGAAGCATGAGAGTAAGTAAAGTCTTCATATGCTTCACGTAAATCGGCATGAGCATCGATCTGTAAAATTCCAAAAGTTTCATGTGTAGCAGACATCGCCTTGATCATACCCAAAGGAGTGCTGTGGTCGCCTCCAAGTAGTCCGACCAGTTTGCCCTGGCCCATCCATTTCATGGCCTGAGACTTTATGTAAATCGCTAGTTTTTCAGAAACTTCATCTACAGCCTTGGGTATTACCTTCAACTCATCAGAAATCCAGTCTTCTTCATTAGTTTCCAACCAATTGATATACCTGACCGCCAGGTCGCGATATTTTCGGTTCTCTTCCTGAAAAGATTCGGGTGTGTCGAGCAAGTGAATTCCCATCTGCCAGGCATCGGGAATATCTTTAATAAATAAATCTACTTGAGTGGATGCCTCAAGAATGGCATTTGGAGCATCCGCAGTACCGGCATTGTAAGAAACGGTCACCTCCCAGGGTACAGGGATGATCACAAGGTCAGAATGTTCTAAACCGAAAGGGAGCCCAAATAAAGCATTGCCAGCTGCAACACCGTTGGGGTCAAAAGAGGCGATAATTTCTTCCTTACTCTGCATGGATGCAAAGAAACAAAATATTTGCAAAGTGAGACGATCAGTCGATTAACAGTTTGTATTCCTAAGTATTCATCAGACCACTCAAAGTGGTCGGACGAATGAAAGAATACAGCATTGATCTAAGTACCTTAAAAATTGAGAAGATCCGGGTATTCATAAGTGATCAGCTCACCAGTGCCTTCTGATACTTCGGCCCAGCTTTCGGTTTCAAACTCCAGGTGGCATACGCCACAAGTAGTCATATCACCAATTTCTGACCCGGTGAGGTATTCTGCCAGGTATGAGATTGAGGGGTTATGCGCTACAATCAGTACAGTAGTCCACTCATCCTTAAGCCTGTTGATGACTTGTAATAGAGTACGCACAGATGCTTCGTAAATTTCTTCGTTGAGGTGTATTTTCTTGGTGTCGTATTTGATTTGCTCCGATACCAGGGAGGCGGTTTGTTTAGCCCTCATAGCCGGACTGCTCATAATCATGTCAAAATGCACCGCTTTATGACTAAAGTTGATGCCCATGCGCGTAGAATTTTGCAGACCTATACTGTCTAATTCCCGATCAAAATCTTTCTGTCCGATTAACCTGTCAGAAGCCCTTGCATGCCTTAATAGAAATAAAGTTTTGCTCATAACTTTTACGAATGACGACTTGTTACATTTGAAATTTCGCGTCAAACTACAAAAACAAATAGGTAATTAATAAAACGCGCCTTTATTTTATTTTTAAAAATTTTATTGATCTTTGGAATTTTCAAAGCCAGCATAATAAGTATATATGTCAAAAAATTTAGTAATAGTCGAGTCGCCTGCTAAGGCAAAGACCATTGAGGGGTACCTTGGTAAAGATTACAAAGTAACCTCTAGTTATGGTCATGTGCGTGATTTGCCAAAAGGAGATAAGGCGATCGACAAAGAGAATGGTTTTAAACCAACCTACGAGATCACATCAGATAAGAAAGATGTGATCAAACAACTTAAAAAGCTGGCTAAAGAATCTGAAACTGTCTATCTGGCAAGTGATGATGACCGTGAAGGAGAAGCTATTTCATGGCATTTAAAAGAGGCTTTAAGCCTTGATGATGCACGCACCAGAAGAATCGTATTTAGAGAAATTACCAAAAATGCTATCGACAATGCCATCAAAAATCCCAGAGGTATTGACATAGATTTGGTAAATGCACAGCAGGCCAGACGAGTGCTTGATAGATTGGTAGGTTTTGAATTATCGCCTATACTTTGGAAGAAAATAAAAACGGGTCTTTCGGCCGGTAGAGTGCAATCGGTAGCTGTACGTTTGGTTGTAGAAAGAGAGCGGGAAATTGATAAGTTTAAGCCGAAGTCTTCCTTTAAGATTTCTGCTATTTTCGATTTGGGTGATGGCAAAAAGCTCAATGCAGAGTTGCCAGCTAAGTTTGACACACAAGCTGAAGCAGAAGATTTTCTCAACCAATGTAAGGATGCTGAGTTTTCTATAGAAGACTTGCAAAAGAAACCTTCGAAAAAATCTCCGGCACCACCATTTACGACCTCAACCTTGCAGCAGGAAGCCAGTAGAAAATTAGGTTTTTCAGTGGCACAGACCATGAGTGTTGCCCAAAAGCTTTACGAAGCGGGTATTATCTCTTATATGAGAACAGACTCTGTGAACCTTTCTGACGATGCTGTAAAAAGTGCTGTAGGTGAAATAAAGAAAGAATACGGGGATAAATATGTCAAAACCCGAAAGTATAAAACCAAATCATCAGGCGCTCAGGAAGCTCACGAAGCCATCAGGCCGACAAACTTTGCCAACACAGAGCCAGGCACAGACCGCAACGGGATGCGTTTGTATGAGCTGATTTGGAAAAGAGCGATTGCCTCGCAAATGGCTGATGCTGAGATTGAGAAAACAACTGCTAAGATTGGCATTTCTAATGCTGATCAGACACTTACCGCTTCTGGTGAAGTCGTGAAATTTGACGGTTTCCTATCTGTTTACCTGGAGTCGACCGATGACGAGGAAGAGGGCGAAGTTCAAAAGGGAATGTTGCCTCCGTTAAAAGTTGGACAAGTATTAGACCTCGAGTCGATGAAGGCCAAAGAAGGTTTCACAAGGCATCCTGCCAGATATACTGAAGCTAGTTTGGTGAAGAAACTTGAAGAAATGGGTATCGGTAGACCATCTACATATGCCCCGACCATTTCTACGATTCAGAAAAGAAATTACGTAGTCAAAGAATATAGAGAAGGGAAGGAGCGCCAATACACTGTCGTGAATTTAAAGGACGGTGATATAAAGGCTGAGACCCTATCTGAAATTACAGGTACTGAGAAAAATAAGCTTTTTCCTACTAACATCGCAATGGTAGTTACTGACTTTTTGGTCGAGCATTTCCCTAATGTCACCAACTATAGCTTTACAGCCGAAGTAGAGAAAGAGTTTGACGAGATCGCTCAGGGAGCTATGGAGTGGGACAAGATGATTTCTAATTTCTACACAGAGTTTCACTCTAAAGTGGAGACCACAGAAAACATCGAGCGCTCAGAGGTATCTAGTTCACGAGAGTTGGGTACCGATCCAAAATCAGGTAAGAAAGTAATTGCCAGACTGGGTAAATACGGTCCGCTCGTACAAATAGGTGACGAAGAGGACGAGGAAAAGAAATTCTCCAGCTTGAGAAAGGGACAGTTTATTGAGAGTATTACATTGGAAGATGCCCTTGAGTTATTCAAGCTGCCAAGAGAAATTGGCGTTTTTGAGGATAAACCTATGCAGGCTGCAATAGGCAGATTTGGTCCTTATGTGAAGCATGATGGCAAGTTTGTGTCTATACCAAAAGACGATGACCCATATACTATCGAATCTGATCGTGCTATAGAGTTGATTAAGGCCAAGCGCGAAGCTGATGCTAACAAGCATATTAAATCATTTGAGGAGAATTCAGATGTACAGGTACTTAATGGTCGTTATGGCCCTTACATCAAAGTAGGTAGAAAGAACGTAAAAATACCCAAAGACAAAAAGCCTGAAGAACTTACTTTAGAAGAGTGTCTTGAGCTGGCAGAAAAAGCCCCAGCGAAGAAGGGTAGAGGTGGAGCTAAGAAGACAACAGCTAAGAAAACCACTGCCAAGAAAACCACCACCAAAGCGTCCGCTAAGAAAAAGAAGTAAGTATGTTTATATAGCAATACTAGAAAAACCGAGGAGGAGACTTCTCGGTTTTTTGGTTTACCCTTGTTGGTGTTGTCACCAACAAGTTTCTAGTGAATGCCGGCAATCCATATAATGAGTTATCAATTCATTTGACTCATCATACTCATAAAACTT
>NZ_SMMD01000788.1 GCF_009711475.1 Fulvivirga aurantia | reverse complement strand
TTGTTTTACAACTTTTGAGACAGCCTCTTACTACTGTTCTTTTTATAATGCCTATTCATTCATTGCATCAAGCAACCTTAATATGTAGTTACCCAGATTACTTGCCAAAATTTTTCTGTATTCAGTTGAGTTTGTGTAGCCACCGTTTTGACTAAAAAACTCTTGCATGGGCTTATCCCAATCACTGTTTTTTGGCATAATAAAGCCAAAATTTTCGCCCTTCTGATCTCCTGCTGGCTGTCTTTGTATATTTAGTTTCTGCTCAAGTACCTGCATGTAAGTAGAAAAATCTATGTAAGTAAAATACTTTGGATTACTCGCAACCTTTTTGTTAGCCTCATCAAAAGTTACAGTAGTCTCTATTTTTAGCGCAGGAAAATATTTCGCCTTTAAATCTCTCATCCTCTGCTCGTGGGTAGTTTCGTTTTGAACTACTGCGATCATACCATTAAAGTCTTTAGAGATATTTGATAGGCTACTCAAACGTGGAGCACTCTGATTTGTAGCAAGAATAGCTACATTAGAAAAATAGGAAGGACTAAAAGTGTATATGCTCTTACGCTCATCAGTAATAGTTACATCACCAAGTCCAAATACGCCTCCATTGCTGGCCTTTACTGTATTTAAAAATAAGTCAAAATCCTGGGTGCGTGCTAAATCTTTATAGGTAACATTTACAGTAATACCATACTTTTCCTTGACGAAAGCCACAAAGTCATTCATAATATCGAAACAAACTCCGCTGTATTTACCATTGACTTTCTCTGCAAACTTTGGTGCATCGGTATAGGTCACAACTATATTCGCTTTTTTTGACGATTGAGCTTTCGCCCAGCTATCTCCTGAAAAGCTCTGTGCGTTAATCTCACACACAATAAACAGGATCGGAATTAACATTAATAATCTTTTCATACTCCTCATCTTTTTTAAAAATTCAACATCATCAATCTTTCCAAGATGGAAAAATTATTTGATTCTATAAAGTTTTACGGCTATTAAATAAATAAGGGCATAGTCTCAAAGACCATGCCCTTATGAATTTTATGATTTAGTGATTAATTACTGACGGCTAGCTCTTATCGGGTAAGTACCGTAAGATCCAAGCTTCATTTCACCATTAAATTCATCTTCCTGGATAATAACTTCTGAGGTTATATCAATACCTCCTCCAGCGTCTACTCTAAACTTAAAACTTAGAACATTACCTTTTACTGTTACTTCTTGCAATTCGTAAGTGCCATTTGCACCTACCATTGTACCAGAGTAATCATTTTTCTTTTTATCGATAGTAACTGTTCCTGTAGTGTTGCCCTGAGGGGTTTCTGCTGTGTATGCCCACGTACCTACTGCATCCACCTTAGCATCCATGTCTTTTTTGAAAGCATCAAACTTAGAAGCCTCCGCTTTTCTAGGAAACATGTTGTCTTCTGTATTTGTATCTGCAGTATCATTATTAGGATCTACAACGATATTAGTCACCTGTTTTTCGAAAGAGAAAACTTTCGTCACTTCCTGCTCATTGTATCTCCAGATCTCTGCAGGTATCGTTTGTGTCTCTTTAGTGCCGTCTTCAAAAGTAAACTCGATGATTATTGGCATTACCAATCCACCTTTGTTTGAAAACTTAAGCTGATAAAAGTTTTTACCGGCAAATTTGCTCATGATCGCTTTGTCGTCAACACGATTCATAAACTCACCGTAATATCTGTCATCAGTTTCAATTAGTGAGAATGGCTCCGGGCTATCACCAAAATCCATCATTTGTTCGCCTTCACTAGATGAAGCTGATGCAATCTCACCTTTCTTACCCTTGTTTTCTACATCTACTTTTTCATCTCTCATTTTAAACCACTTTACCTCATCTAAAGAGATATCAACGTGGTCTACAGAGTAAAACCAGCCTCTCCAGAACCAATCAAGGTCTACGGCTGAAGCGTCTTCCATTGTGCGGAAAAAGTCAGCTGGTTTTGGGTGCTTAAACATCCATCGGTTTGCGTATTCTTTGAAGGCCGCATCGAATAAATCAGGTCCCATTACAGTTTCTCTAAGCACTGTAAGAGCTGCTGAAGGCTTACCATATGCGTTGTATCCAAACTGCTTTACCTGCTCGGAATTAGTCATGATAGGACGAATCTGGCTTTTCTCCATTTTCATGTAACGAGTTACACCTTGTGGTGAACCCCAGGTAAGGTCAAGGTCATCATATCTTACGCGCTTCGTTTCTCTTTCTAAAAATGAATTCAATCCTTCATCCATCCATGTCCACTGACGCTCATCTGAGTTTACAATCATTGGGAAGTAGTTGTGCCCTACTTCGTGCACAATTACGCTGATCATACCATCTCTTAGTCTCTCAGAAACCTCTCCTTCAGGAGTCGGACGCCCGTAATTGAAGCAAATCATCGGGTACTCCATGCCTTGGTTAGCCGCGTGTACTGAGATTGCTACGGGGTATGGATAATCAAAGGTTCTTTCAGAGTAAACTTCAAGCGTATTTTTTACAGCCTTAGTCGACTCATCAGCCCAGAGCGGGTTCCCTTCTTTAGGGTAGAGTGACATGGCCAATGGCGTATTGCCATTAGGTAATTTTACTGCCTGTGCATCCCAGATGTACTTTCTTGAAGAAGCAAAGGCGAAGTCTCTTACACGCTCGGCCTTAAATTGCCAGGTAGCTGTCTTCTTTGATCTAGATTTTTCGTTTTCAATAGCCTCTTCTTCTGTTACAATAAAGACAGGTGCATCATAAGTAGATTTAGCTTTCTCAAATCTTTTAAACTGATCTTTAGATAGTACCTGCTTAGCGTTTTGTAACTCTCCGGTTGCTGCCACAATATGATCTGCCGGCACAGTGATGTTTACTTCATAGTCTCCGAAAGTAAGGGCAAACTCCCCTCTTCCTATGAATTGTTTGTTTTGCCATCCTTCGTAGTCATCGTACACAGCCATGCGAGGAAACCACTGAGCACAGGTATAAGCATAATTATCGTCTTCCGGGAAGTACTCAAAGCCTCCTCGGCCACCTACGGTCATTCTGTCATAAATGTTGTAAGACCAGTCTATAGAAAAAGTAAAGCTTTCGCCATTTTTTAAGACAGCAGGTAAGTCTATACGCATCATAGTGCGGTTAATGGTATGAGGCAATGGTTTACCACTCTCGTCCTTTACAGCTTTTATATCATAGCCGCCTTCATAATCATTGTCTACAATGCTGCCTTCAAAAAACTTGGCTGGCAGTGAGTCTCTCATAGATGTGTTACCTGTTACCTGAGAGAGGTTTCCTTTAGCTCTTACATTTTGGTCTAATTGTACCCATAAGTACTCTAAAGGATCAGGAGAGTTGTTGTAATATGTAATGGTTTCACTACCTGTTAAAATTTGAGTTTCATCATCGATAGAAACATCAATTTTGTAATCTGCTTTTTGCTGCCAGTAATTTTCACCCGGGGCACCAGAACCTGCCCTGTAAGTATTTGGTGTAGGCAGTTTCTCACCTAGTTGTTCAAACTTTTGTCCCCATTCTTCTTGAGCAAACACGCTTGTGCTCAATAAGCAAAGAACTGCAAATAATTTAAGTCTCTTCATCTTATTAAATCTTATTGAAAATCGGTTTAATAGTTTCTTCAGTAAAACAAATCTACTTAAAATTAATCGAGAATCGACTAGAATTACTCGATGCTCTTTAAGTAGATCGTGAACGGCATTATGGCTGGTTAAATGTGAGTAGGCCTTGCTTCAAACTGTAAATCTACAAGGCAAATTTGAGGGAAGCTTTGAGTATTCATAAGGCACAAAAAAGCCCTAAAAAAATGATTTAGGGCTTTATAAATTGATCTTTAATATTATTCTTCACCTGGCTGCATACTCCACGGAGGAGTGACGCCATTCATTCGTGCATAGGCGATCATTTGTCCCATATGCTCGCTTGAGTGGTTCATCACAATATTTACTAGGCTCATCTTGGTAAAATCTCCGGGAAATGGCATCTCGACTTTTACGCTCATGTCTTCTTCTTTCAGACTCTTTATAGCTGCTGTTACAAATTCGTGAGATTTGTTCAAAGCTTCCATTAAATCAGCCTTAGAGGTGAGTTCTTTTTCTATCGTCATGGGATTAAATCCTTCGGGCACAGTGGCCCCTAGCTTCATTCCGAAAAAGTAGTTTGCAGCTATGGCATGTCCGATAATGCCAGAAAATGACCTCACGCCTTCGGCAGGGCTCCAGGCAAATTTATCATCAGGCATAGCTTCTGCCAATTGGGCAATACGCCCTTTGGTATAGCTCATATTATTGATGGCCTCATTTTTAAACTGGTCTTGAGCAATAAGAGCACTGCCTACAAGTACTAATGCAAGTGTAACAATTGTTTTTTTCATGGTTGTGTAAGATTGGGTTTCAACTTAAGTTACACTTTATTTAAATGTTTTGAAAGCTCTATTTTCACCTGTTGCCACAAGAATCATGAGACACACTACAAATAAGAAAAGGCTTCCAAATGGAAGCCTTTTCTTAAAACAAATCAATTAAAACTAAAGTAAACTACTCTCCAGACTTGTCCTTGAACTCGTCAAACTTGGAAGTAGACTTCTCTCTAGGGAAAACATTGTCTTCAGTATCTGTATCTGCAGTTTCAAGCATAGGATCGAGTACGATGTTTGTTACCTCTTTATCAAATGAGAATACCTTGGTAATCTCACTTTCGTTGTATCTCCATATTTCTGCAGGTATTTTCTCAATGGTTTTTGTTCCATCATCAAAAGTAAACTCAACGATTACAGGCATTACAAGACCACCTTCGTTTGTAAACTTCATTTGATAGAAGTTCTTATCAGCAAACTTGCTCATTATAGCTTTGTCGTCTACGCGATTCATAAACTCACCATAATATCTGTCATCTGTTTCAATTAATGAAAAAGGAAGTGGCTCATCACCAAAGTCCATAGACTCGCCTTCTCCTGATTTTGCAGTAAGATCTCCTTTTTTCACAGTTTTACCTTTGTTCTCAACATCAGTTTCCTCTGATCTCATTTTGAACCACTTCACCTCATCGATAGAAATGTCAACATGGTCAACTGAGTAGAACCAACCTCTCCAGAACCAATCTAAATCAATGGCAGATGCATCTTCCATAGTACGGAAGAAATCAGCTGGTTTAGGGTGTTTAAATGCCCAACGTTGTGAGTAAGTTTTAAATGCTTTGTCAAAAAGCTCAGGTCCCATCACTGTTTCTCTTAAAATATTAAGTGCAGTAGCAGGTTTAGCATATGCATTAGCACCAAACTGCATGATCTGCTCAGAGTTAGTCATGATTGGTCTGATGTATTTCTTATCGCCTTTCATGTAATTAACAATACCAGCTGCAGGCCCTCTTCTAGAAGGGAAGTTTTCGTATTGCTCCTGCTCCGTTCTATACTGTACAAAAGTGTTAAGACCTTCGTCCATCCACGTCCACTGACGCTCATCTGAGTTAATGATCATTGGGAAGAAGTTATGGCCAACTTCGTGTATGATCACACCAATCATTCTGTATTTGGTACGATCTGAGTAAGTGCCATCAGGATTTGGTCTACCGAAGTTGAAGCAAATCATTGGGTACTCCATACCAATTGAAGCTCCGTGAACTGATATCGCTACTGGGTAAGGATACTCGATTGTGTATTTTGAGTATGTCTCTAATGTGTTTTTTACTGCCAGAGTTGACTCCTCTTCCCATAAAGGATTACCCTCTTTAGGATAGTAAGACATGGCAAGTGGCGTATAGTTATCTAGTTTAACTGCCTGCGCATCCCAGATAAACTTTCTTGAAGAAGCAAAAGCAAAGTCTCTCACATTTTCAGCATGGTACTCCCATGTTTGAGTCTTAGAAGATTTGTCTTTTTCGTTTTCGATGGCTTCTTCTTCTGTTACGATAATTACCGGCTTGTCAAACGATTTTTTTGCCTGCTCGAAACGCTCAAGGTGTGTTTTAGATAAAACGTCTTTTGCATTTTGAAGTGCTCCTGTAGAAGCCACAATGTGATCTTCCGGTACTGTGATTTTTACTTTATAGTCTCCAAAAGTAAGTGCAAACTCCCCACGGCCGAGGAATTGCTTGTTTTGCCACCCTTCGTAGTCGTCATAAACAGCCATACGTGGGTACCACTGAGCGATTGTGTATACGTAGTTATCATCTTCCGGGAAGTACTCGTAACCACCACGGCCACCTAGTTCCATTCTATCGTTGATGTTGTAGTACCACTCGATATTCATTTCAAATTTTTCGCCATTTTTAAGTGGTTGAGCAAGGTCAACTCTCATCATGGTTTTGTTGATCGTGTGTGGTAGTTTATTTCCATCAGCTCCTGTTACAGACTGGATTTTGAACCCACCTTCGTAATCAGTAAAACCAAGCCCTTGCGCTGCAAATTTTGCAGGCAGTGAATCTCTGATGTTTGTCTGCTGTACTTTAAGCGTGTTGGTACCCGGCTCTCTTACGTTTTGGTCTAGTTGTACCCAAAGGTAATTTAGTGGATGTGGTGAGTTGTTATAGTAAGTGATTGTTTCCTTACCAGAAAGCACCTGTTTCTCATCGTCTATTGAAACTTCTATGTCGTAGTCAGCTCTCTGTTGCCAGTACTTTTCACCTGGGGCACCAGATCCCGTACGGTATTCGTTGGGAGTAGGTAGCTCATCGCCTAATTGCTCAAATTTACCTTCCCATTGTTGATCATCCTGAGCATACGTATACCCTATGGTAAAAAGGGCAACTAATGCTACAAATAGCTTTTTTCTCATGTTTAGTTTGTTTGTAATTACCAAAATTTTGTTTCCATCATTAGCATCAGTGCGATACCTCCAATTGCTGATGAAATTACCAGCTTCCAATCCCTGCGTTTCACACCGAATAGATCCACCAATATAAAACTAATTATGAGGAAAATGGCAACGATTATTATCTGGCCTGCCTCAAGTCCTATATTAAAGGCCAATAGCTGTGATATAATACTTCTATCCTTTCCTAACAGGGCTCTTAAGTAGTTAGAAAAACCCAGCCCGTGAATCAATCCGAAAGCCAATGCAAAGAAGTAGTTGAGCTGTACCTTTGGGCTTTCAAACGTCCGTTGTTTCTTCACAATGTTGGCAATAGCCGTAAGCAGTATCGTAACAGGAATTAAAAATTCTATCACTTCGGTACGAAAATTGACTATACCTAATGTAGAAAGCGCCAGAGTAAGCGAGTGGCCTATAGTGAATGCGGTGACTAGTATAAGCACCTTTTTCCAATCTCTTATTAGAAATGTCGCGCAAAGCGCTATTACAAAGAGAATGTGGTCATATCCGTTTACATCTAAAATATGATCAAAACCAAGTTCGAAATACAGGAGAAATTCGGACATTTGAGCATGTTTATATTTTGAATGCCAAGTATATGGCTTTCTTGTTAAACCATTAAAACAAATTACATAAATGCTTCAGTATTTCTTATCAGCGGTGTTGCTTACAGGAAGTTTTTTACACCCAATTCATGTAAGTGTAACCGATATCGAGTATGACGAAGATAGAAAGGCTTTGGAAATTGCCTCTCATATATTTTTAGATGACATCGAAAAACATATCCGCATTATCAAAAAAGAACGATATCTGGATATCTTAAAGCCTGACAAAGACAGAACAACAGATGATTTAATCTCAGAATATCTCAAAGATCGTATTGCTATAAATGTAAATGGCAAGCCAGAAGAATATAAGTACCTGGGATTTGAAAGAGAGGCCGGTGCTATTTATGTTTACATGGAGGTTGAGAAAGTAAGAAAGCTAAAATCTCTCGAAATTCGCAATGAGGTTTTGCTTGACCTTTATGAAGACCAAATCAATCTGGTGCACGTAAAAGTGGATGGAAAAATTAGAAGCCTGAAGCTTGAAGAAAATAACGAAAAAGAACAGTTGAGTTACGAATAACACCAGGCAGTGCAATACTGCCTGGCTTAGATTAATTACTTGAGGGTATACCTAATCCCACCTCCTATTACTAACTGATCTGCTTCTCCCAAGACGAGTCTTAACTCACCATAAGGCTGAATGCTACTATCAATATTGAAGTTGACTCCCCCTCCGAGATTCAGACCAACATAAGTCTCACTTACATTTCTTACCCCTTCGGACCCGAAGAAGTCGTAATAGTCAATGGATAGGAATGCAAAGTTTAACCCACCAAGTGCATATGGCTCTACCGAAGACTCGACATCAAAATAATAATGACCATTGGCATTAAACTCAAACCATTTATAATCCAGGTCAGAATTAATACTACTAG
>NZ_SMMD01000110.1 GCF_009711475.1 Fulvivirga aurantia | reverse complement strand
GGGCTTTTTATTTTTATAAATATTGATGTATTAATTAGTTGCCTGCAAATTTCCAGCCGACATACAGTTGCAACGTTTTATTTTTAATCTCAGTTTCGAAGGCATTATCATCAATATCTGATAGACCAAACACGTATCTTACGCCACCAGTCAAACCGGCAGGAAGATTTACACCAGCACCAACGACTGCACTAAGATCAGAGGATTTAAGACCATCTTTAATGTCCACATCATTTGATTCAGCACTGGTTAAAAATCCGAACTGAGGACCAAGATGTACGTTAAGTACTTTTGCAAAGTTTTTCTTGAGTAGTATTGGTATTTCAAGATATGTCAGGTCAAAATCATCTGAACCCTTAGCTGAGAAAAGTAACTCAGGTTGTAAATGAATTCCTCCAAGGCCAATTTCTGCAAAAGCACCAAAGTGATATCCTGTTTTACTATCCGGATCTTCAACGGCATCTTCTACACTTACATTGGCAAAATTCAGACCTCCTTTTACTCCTAATGCTACTTGAGCATTAGCACC
>NZ_SMMD01000157.1 GCF_009711475.1 Fulvivirga aurantia | reverse complement strand
AATCGTGTTGCTAGATAGAAAGATGTCTGCATACCGGCCTCGATTCCTCGGGATGACATTCTTTTTGAGTTTGCTTTCATAATGTCATGTACAGCATCTTCTGCCAGAATTATCTTAAATATTCTTTTAATCGTTGACCGATGAAGTATTCCCAACCACCAATACAGCTATCACGAGTAAATTCAGGCACACCCTCCGGGAAGTCAGCAGCAACGTCACAAGTAACACTTAATGTTACACCGGAATCATCCTCTGCAATGTCGAAAGCAGAAAATGAGACGCCTTCATATTCATCAAAATGCCATTTATATACAATCCTTTGGCCTGAAATGACCTCAGTTACTTGCCAATGGTGTGTGTAAGTGCGGTCTTCTACCTCAACGACAAAAGAGGTTTTAAAACCAACCGATGGTTCAAACTCTTCGAGCTGTTCAAAGTACCACTTTTTCATTTCTTTAAGGTCAGTGATTGCATGCCAGAGTTTTTCTCGACTGATATTGTTGAACTTTTGAGATACGATAATTGGCGGATCGGTAGTCTTCATAGGGATTCTGATTTTTTTTATGACTTGAAGATATCCATTTTGCATACAAAAGAACAGTGACTAGACGGAGATATTTTATCGGGTCATCCCGACCTGCTGGAGGGATCTTTCAAGTATCCTGAATGGCATTAGTAAACTGAGCGTTTGTTTATTCTTGATAGATGAGGCTGTCTCAAAAGTTGTAATACAACTCTTACAGGTCATTCTGACGAAGGA
>NZ_SMMD01000383.1 GCF_009711475.1 Fulvivirga aurantia | reverse complement strand
TCATCGGCACACTCCTCTTCCAAAAAACCAGCCTGACCAAATAACAAAGCCTCCACTTGATTAGGCTGATCAGCATGTTTCTTTAGAACCTTAAAGGGTACCGATTGAGCTAATTGAAAAAAGGGTTCGGCATTAATTTTAAAGCCATAATTTTTAGCCAGTAGCTGAAATGTAGTTTCTTCCCAGTCACCCTCATTATCTTTCAACAGATTTAATACGTCTTTTGACTTTCTCTCGAGCCTGCTGAATACAGACTTTTCTATCATACTCAGCTTTGAAATGCTGCTTACTTCATGCAACTGACTGGCACACGGTATAGATTCTCCATTTTTAATCAGCTGGGTATATTTCTTTTGCAAATCTAGCGGCACCCTATCCTTTAGCTCAAGGGTTGGCATCGCGGTTTGATCTTCTCGACTTACGGGTTTATCATCTTCCCAAACTACATGCAAAACCGTAGAATTATAGGCCTTATCGGTCTGATGCCCATGCGCATGCCAATCAGATGATTTGTAATGGATCTCAACGTGCCCACGCCACTCTATATCATTAATTTTAATGGTAGCTTCCTTAAAATCCGGGCCGGCATCAGTATTGTAGAAGCCTTGCTTGAAGACATCAAGCGACTCTTTATTTACTGTAAGCAATTCATTTTTATCGAAATACTGATACTGCCAAATATAGTGGAGAAAGGCCTCTGACATGATTTATTTCATGTATTTGTCCATCAAAACGCTCATTTCATTTTGTAGCTCTTTTGCTTTCTTACCAGCTTCTTCGGCAAAATCACTTCCATTTGATGCGTAAATAATGCCTCTGGAAGAGTTCACAAGCAAGCCGCAAAAATTAGTAAGTCCGTACCTGGAAACTTCTGATAAACTACCTCCCTGAGCACCCACACCCGGAACAAGGAAGAAACTATCCGGAGCCATTTCTCTGATTCGCTCCATTTTTTCTGCCTGCGTTGCACCAACTACAAACATCAATTGATCTGGCGTACCCCACTCCTGACATTTGGTTATTACTTTTTCGTATAGAGTAACTCCCGTTCCTCTTTCAGCCATAAGCTGAAAATCGTTGCTGCCTTTATTAGATGTGTGTCCTAATACGATCACCCACTTATCTTCAAAATCAAGAAAGGGCGTTACAGAGTCTTCTCCCATATAGGGCGCGACAGTCACGCTATCAAAACTCATAGATTCGAAAAATGCTTTGGCGTATAACCGTGAAGTATTACCAATGTCACCACGCTTGGCATCGGCTATGGTAAAAATTTCCTTTGGTATGTAATCAATAGTTTTTTGTAGAGACTCCCAACCCTTTGCACCATGTGCCTCATAAAAAGCAATATTCGGTTTGTAGGCTACGCAATATTCATGAGTGGCATCAATAATCTGCTTATTGAATTCGAATATTGGATCTTCTTCTTTGAGTAAATGTTTAGGAATTTTATCGAGGTCTGTATCGAGCCCCACGCAGAGATAGGAGCCTTTTTTCTTGATTTGATCTAATAGCTGGGCTTTGTTCATAATCCCAAAAATAAAAAAAGGCCGCTAAATAGCGACCTTTAATTGATTTCATGTGACTAAAAACTATCTCAAGTCTATCACTTCAACACCAGGGTATTTGCTGGCATCGAATGTGAAGAATGATTCTTTCACATCAACTTTAGAGTTGAAATTTTTGATCGTGTACTTATACTTATTGCCTGTTTTATCAAACATCGTCCAGCTTCTTAAGCTTGAGTCTTTCTTATCGATAAAAAGCTTTATTTTGAAAAACTGTGCGTCCTTATCGTTAGGCACAAGGTCAATGACTGCGCAATTGCCACCGTTGCAAGCTTCATCACCTATGTAGATGTATTTGTATCCATCCTGATAAGCTGTGTAGATTTTTGAAGGAGAAATTTCATCTTCTGAGGGATCATAAGTATCTATGTTCACCTCATTTACATCGGGCAGGTAGGTCCAAACGGTGTTGCCATTGTTAATCACCACTTGCTCGTCTAATGCAAGTTTGTACATATCACCCATTACAGTAATTTCACCACCAAACTCTTCGTTTATTCCATCTACCTCATTGATAAGCGCAGAAGTGATCGTTGCTTTATAGGCAGGTATTTTCTTATACTTTGCACTCATGGCATCCAGTACTTCTCTAGCTTTCTGATCATACTGAGCAAATGCCACATTACCCACAAGTACCAACAT
>NZ_SMMD01000236.1 GCF_009711475.1 Fulvivirga aurantia | reverse complement strand
GTGCAAATAAAGTATGGTCTTTACCCATTCCTACATTCTCACCTGGGTGATGCTTAGTTCCTCTTTGTCTTACAAGTATATTTCCCGCGATGGCATTCTGGCCACCAAATATCTTAACGCCAAGTCGTTTACTTTCCGACTCTCTTCCGTTACGCGAACTACCTGCTCCTTTTTTGTGTGCCATAGTGTTCTATTATTTTGATATTCCTTCGATTAAAACCTTTGTGAATTGTTGTCTGTGACCATTCTTCTTTTTGTAACCTTTTCTTCTTTTCTTTTTGAAAACGATTACTTTGTCACCTTTTACGTGTCCTAGAATTTTTCCAGAAACTTTGGCCCCTTTTATTAGAGGTGCACCAACATCGACTTTACCATCATTGTCTAATAATAGTACTTTGTCGAATTCTACGGAAGCGCCTTCTTCGCCCTCCATCTTAGGAGCGTATACGAATTGGTCTTGCGTTACTTTGAACTGCTTACCGGCTATGTCAACTATTGCGTACATTTTATATACTATGTTATTTTAAAAAAACGGAGTGCAAAGATAGGGTTAATTGTAGAAAGATCAAACACTTGCATTGTTTTTTCAAACATGTCGTCTCTTCGTGAAAATGCTGTAATATTTACTAATTTTGCTTTGCTTGCTTGCTTATCCTGCTTGCTTTGCTTGCATTTTTTCGCAATATTGTAACTAAGACCTAAAAGCAGCTCCAAAGCTCATGAAAATAAATGTCCCAGAAAAATATGCTGATTTATACATCAAAGCTCTTGTTGAGCGAAAAAAGATGTTAGAGGCTAAAATTGAGGACTTTAAGAAAGAAATCGAAGAAATTGACAGCCATGTGAGCGCCTTTACAAGCATGCCAATTTTTAACGAAAGTCATGAGTACAGCTCAATTAAATGGGAATCTAAAGGCTATCGAAGCGAATGGCCCTGGACTAAGAAAATTTCTTACTACGAAGAGTTTAGAGGGCAATTAATGACATCTAATGAGGTGGTCGACTTTATCATGGACAAAGAACCTGACCTGATAAAAACAAAGGTAAGAAGCTCAGTTTCAGCTGCTTTGTCTAACCGCTTGAAAACAGAAACCTATATCAAGTTTATAGACCCAATCTCACAGACCACATATTATGGCCCTAAAGAGTGG
>NZ_SMMD01000102.1 GCF_009711475.1 Fulvivirga aurantia | reverse complement strand
CATTCAATAATGCTCATAAACTCTGCTCTTCAGATTGTATATATGATGAATTAGCAGACTTATACGCAGCAGTTTCACTTAGGTATTATCTGATAAATGAAATTGACAGTGCGAATTATTACGGAGAAAAAGCTCTAAATATGGCACTTAAAAACAGGGATTTGAATAGTGTTTTGGTTGGTTACTTTAATCTAGCTAGAATTCACTTTAAGGCTGATGAGCTGAACAATGCTAAAGTCTACTTAAATCTTTCTGATAGTGTTGCTAATGCAGTCGATGCAAAGAAGTGGAAGATTGACATTCAAGAAAAGTATGTCGAGATTCATAAGCAAACCGGCAACTACCAACAAGCCCTTCACCATCACGAACTCTACACTGCTTATAAAGACAGCCTCCTTAATAAAGAGTCACTCCAAAAAATGGCTGATTTGCGTACTGAGTACGAAGTTGGGCAGAAACAAGCCGAAGTCGACCTGCTAACCGCTGAAAAGCGCACGCAGCAAATT
>NZ_SMMD01000808.1 GCF_009711475.1 Fulvivirga aurantia | reverse complement strand
GATCCTTCGCTGGCGCTCTGGATGACGAACTCCTAGACAAGTGGGAATGGTGTTCTAAATAGATAGGAGTCCTATAAGTCCACAAACAAAAAAAGCGACCTCAGTTGAGGTCGCTTTCTATTTATAGATCTAAAAAAGATTACTTATCGTCTTCTTTTTTGTCGTCTTCTTTCTCAGCTTTAGCTTCGTCAGCTTTAGCTTTTCCTTCTTCAGCTTTTGTAGTTGAAGTTTTACCTTCTGGCATTTCTTCTTCTACTTTTTCAGCTTCAGATTTCTTAGTGGCTTTTTTAGCAGCTGGCTTCTCTTCTTTCTTAGCCTCATCTGCTTTGCCTTGCATCTTGTCTTTAAGTGCGCTCAATGCTTCAAGGTCACCTAATGTAGACTTCTCAGAGTCTTTATTCACCTTGCTCATTGTGCTACCACCTTTAGCTGCTGCCTTCTTCTTAGGAGCTGCTGCTGGCTTAGGCTTCTCTTCAGTTTTAGAGTGAACTGACTTGTGAGAAAGTACAATTCGCTTGTCTTCTTTAGAGAATTCTAACACTTTAAAGTCTAACGTTTCGCCAGCTTCTGCTTTTGATCCGTCTTCTTTCTCAAGATTTTTAGCTGCACAGAATCCTTCGATACCGTAAGGAAGCTCAAGAGTAGCTCCTTTGTCATTCACACCTAGGATAGAACATTTGTGTACTGAACCTGGAGTAAATACGCTCTCGAAAGTATCCCATGGGTTTTCTTCTAAGTGCTTGTGGCTTAATGCTAATCTTCTGTTTTCTACATCTAGCTCAAGTACTTGTACTTCAAGCTCCTCTCCTACTTTTACAAACTCAGAAGGGTGCTTGATTTTCTTAGTCCAAGAAAGGTCAGAAACGTGTACAAGACCGTCAATACCTTCTTCAAGCTCGATGAAAAGACCAAAGTTTGTAAGGTTTCTTACCACACCTTTGTGTGTAGTACCTACAGCGTACTTAGTCAATACGTTTTCTTTATTCCAAGGATCTTCAGTAAGCTGCTTAATACCTAGAGACATTTTTCTCTCTTCTCTATCAAGTGTCAATACTACTGCTTCCAGCTCATCACCAATATTGATGAAATCCTGAGGATTTCTTAGGTGCTGAGACCAAGACATTTCAGATACGTGAATAAGACCTTCAACGCCAGGCTGGATTTCTAAGAATGCACCGTAATCGGCTACATTTACAATCTTACCTTTTACTTTAGATCCTACATCAAGGTCTTTAGGAAGCGAGTCCCAAGGGTGCTCGGTAAGTTGCTTCATACCGAGTGATATTCTCTTCTTGTCTTCGTCAAAGTCAAGTACAACAACTTTAACAGTTTCGTCAAGGTTAAGTACTTCTTCAGGGTGATTGATTCTACCCCAAGATATGTCTGTGATGTGCAATAGACCATCTACACCACCAAGGTCGATGAATACACCGAAGTTAGTCATGTTCTTAATAGTACCTTCTAGTACCTGACCTTTCTCAAGGTTATTAAGAATAACAGCTTTTTGCTCTTCAAGATCTTTCTCGATAAGTACTTTGTGTGAAACTACAACGTTGTCGTTAGAGTAGTTGATTTTCACAACTTTAACCTCCATTGATTTACCAACGAATACATCAAAGTCTCTGATTGGCTTCACATCGATTTGAGAACCTGGAAGGAAAGCCTCAACACCGTAGATGTCTACGATAAGACCACCTTTTGTTCTTCTCTTAACAAAACCTTCTATTACTTTATCATTTTCAGACGCATCCTGGATCATCTCCCACGCCTGTACGATTTTGGCTTTTCTTCTAGAAAGTACTAACTGACCGTTAGCATTTTCCTGCTCCTCGATGAAAACCTCTACCTGGTCACCTACTTTAAGGTCAGGAAGATCTCTGAATTCTGTAGCAGAAACAAGACCGTCTGATTTAAAGCCGATGTTAAGGATTACGTCTCTCGCATTGATACCTACTACAGTACCTTTTACAAGTTCTTTCTCCTCAATAGTGGTAAGCGTCTCTTCGTAGATCGAAGCTAGCTCTTCACGCTGCTTTTTGTTGTAGCCTTCTCCAAAACCTTTAGTTTCAAATGCTTCCCAGTCAAAGTCAGCATCTGGTTTAGATTCAACCTTAGGCTCAGATTTAGCAGGAGCTTTTTCTTTTTTAGCTTCGGCTTTAGGAGCTTTCTCTTCTTTTGCCTCTGCAGTTTCAGCTGTTTTTGCAGTTGCTTTTTCTTCTTTTGCAGTTTCTGCTTTAGCTTCTTCTGCAGTGTTTTTTTCTTTTGCCATAATGTATTAGCTGCTCTATGGTACATGCTGTCTTAGAGCAATCAGACAACAAATTTTATTAATAATTGCTTGCCGGCTGTTTTACGCCAACAACCCCGCTCACCCGAACGGGAGCGCAAAGTTAGTAATTTTTATTTTAATAAGGAAGGAAATATCACAAGAGAGCAACTCTACAGATAGCTATAGAGTAATAGGCAATAACTTATTGAGGCTCAGGAGTTAGATTATTAAAATTCTTATCGAAGAAAAGTCGCATAAAAAGCTCTGAAACGTGACTTTCTTTGGTGAGCTTATGGCTACGAAACCAGGCCTCCGGATCTCGATAACCTAGTTTACTCATCACCTCCTCCGGCATTATTGAGCGATAGCCCATGTACCAGCCGGAATAATCACGCTCCTCCTTTTCACCATCAATGATCAGATTTACATCTCTATGACGATCGTCTTTCTTGATCACTTTATAGAGTTGCTGAACTTTTCGTTTTTCTCCCTCCAATACCTGAACAAATTTACCATCTACATAGAGCAATAAACCGGTGATGTTTACCCTTGAATTGTTTCTCTGACTTTGAAACAATAGAGTCTCCAGGTCACGCTCGCTAGGGTTGCCTTTAGCTATGCTTGTATATACCAGGTAGTGCATACCTTAAGTTAATTTGTTTAAGGCATTTTCGCAAGCTCTCACACAAGCAAATTGGCGTCAGAAAGTACTAAAAGGAACATTACATTATTACTGCAGCAACCTCTAAGGTATGTCTTCAAATTTGAGTGTGCCTATGGCATATTGCAGAAGTGTGTCCTGAAACAGCAATGTATAACTAGACTGCGCTAAATCAGCTTTTGCACCTACTAAAGCCTGATTGGCTTGAGTAAATTGAACTAAATCAGAAATCCCCAACTTATACCTCTCTTGCTCCAAATTAAAAGAAACCTGAGCAGCTTCTAACTGTGATTTTGACGCTTGATAGTTTGTTATTGCATCTTGGTAGCTCTGATAAGCCCTTAGAACATCTGACTCTACAATGGTTTCTGTATTCTCCACATCAAGCTTTGCGTTTTCATAGTTCACTCTGGTCTGCACTGTAGCAGATCGAGTCTGAAAGCCGGAAAAAATAGGGATGTTAAAAGATAAACCATACGTTGTCTGAAGGTTATCTTCAAAAAATTGCTGATCAAAAGAACGACTATTAAAACCCTTTACATCATTATACTGCGATCCGTATGAGAAAAACGCGGTGATTGATGGGTAATATCTTCCGTTTTGAGATTGATAGCCAAATTTTGCCGCAGATTCGTCTGCTAATGCTCTCTGATAATCTGCTCGATTCTTTTGTGCTATATTATATAGTTCCTCAAGCTGCATTTCAGACATCGATATTTCATTCACATCCCAACTAGGCTCCAAAACTTCAAAGTCTGATTGCGCATCTATTTGCAAGGTTTGGGCAAGCAATGCTTTATCGTTTCTTAATCTAATCTGTGATCTCAAAACAGCCAGTTCGGCATTTTTTACCTGAAACTCCTGGTTATAAACATCCACTTTTGCTCTGGATCCTGCATCCACCTGTGCAGTAATCTGCTCCAGCTGTTTTGTCTGAGCTTCTAAATTGCCCTTATCAATACTCAGTAATTCCTGATCTAACAAACACTGCAAAAACTGTAAAGATACAAGTTGTATAACATCCTGATTGGTACGCTCTATGGTGTATATCTGAGACTCTAATTGACTTTGAGATTGTTTATAAGCGTTAAACCTGTTCATACCATTAAACAATACCATGTTTGCGTTTAATGATCCACTCATAAAGTCAACTACCCCATTTACTACACGGCCCTCCTGCTGGTTGAATGAGTTTCCCTCATTTCTACCTAAGTTACCATTTACTGTTACTGATGGGCCTAATCTTGCCAGATTAGACGTCTTCTGCATTGATGAAGCACTTAATTGATTGCGCTGTTGTTTCAGATTCACATTATTCTTCAAAGCAATTTGTACTGCTTCAGAGAATGTAAGCTGGCTCACTTCCTGACCAAAAGAAGCACTGCATAACACTGTTGCGAAAAAACCGATGATGATTTTTCTCATTGTATTCCTATCTATTTTGAAAAGTTTAACTTTTTACTATCTCTTTTTTGGTATCAGACTCTACGGCACCATCTACCAGTTTTACAACACGATTGCTATATGAAGCACAATGCTCAGAGTGTGTAACCTGGATGATCGTCATACCTTCTTCATTGAGCTTTTTAAAGATATTCATGATCTCATCACCTTGTTCTGAATGTAGATTACCCGTAGGCTCATCGGCCAATAAAAGTTTGGGCTGACCTATAATCGCTCTTGCTACTCCTACCAACTGCTGCTGACCTCCAGACAGTTGCTCAGGAAAAAGGTCTTTTTTAGCTACCATCTGAAAGCGATCGAGCATTTCTGCTACCATGCTTTTTCTCTGGGCACCTTTTACACCTTTATAAAGTAGTGGAGTTTCGATGTTTTCATAAACAGTGAGTTCGTCAATCAGATGGTAGGCCTGAAAAATGAATCCGATGTAGTGTTTGTGCATTTCAGACTTCTTGCGTTCTTTCATTTTATGCACCGGCTCATCGAAGAAGTAATACTCTCCCTGCGAGGGTTCGTCAAGCATGCCGATGATGTTCATTATCGTAGACTTACCTGCGCCACTTGGGCCCATGATAGTTACAAATTCTCCCTGCTCAACTTCAAGATCTACACCCTTGAGGATGAACGTGCGCTGAAACCGGGAGTCTACATATTTATCTACATCTTTAAGTTTTATCATATTTCTTAGGCTGTATAAGTAAGCAATTCTGATTTCGGATTCAATTTGCCAATAAGTATGCCAATAAACAAAACAGCACTAAATACGATTTTAAGGTATAATAGCGTTAGTCTAAGTGATCGTTTCCGTCCGCTATTGGAATGTGGTGTCTGATATCGGACATATGAAAATGCAATAATTATATACTAGCTTTGAAGCCGATTTGCGAAAAAACCTTTTAATCATACTCTCTCTAACCCTCCTACTTACAGTAGGCGCTTGGTTTGGCTATTACAAAATATCCGAAAACCGTGTAGCCGATCTGGAGGTGCATCCTTTGCCTCAACCTGAGATCATTGGTGGTGATGACGTACGGTTTGAACGAAACGATTCTTCATTTTTATGCGAAATGGAAAATCATGTTTTATACCTAAAAGACAGGTATAACATACCCGGCACAGCCATTGTAATTGTAAAAGAGGGTGAAATCATCTACAAGAAAGGCTTTGGTTTTGCCAATGTAAAAACTCACAGTCCTGTAACTACATCTACAATTTTTAGAATTGGCTCTGTGTCTAAAGGCTTTGCTTCAAGTCTTGCCGGGCTTCTGGAGCAAGACGGCTTTATAGATTGGAAGGCACCCATTACCCGATACTTGCCTGACTATCATGTAAACCCAATAGAATTTGCTGACAGCATCACAGTAGAGCATATACTTTCTCACACTTCCGGCTACCCTTACCAAGCGTATTCTACCCTTATAGAAGATGGCATGCCGCTGGGGCAGATGCTCGAAGAGCTTCAAGCACTTAGGCTTTCCAGAAATCCCGGAGCGATTCACTCTTATCAGAATGTAGCCTATAGTCTAATCGAACAAGTACTACAATCGCAGACCTATTGCTCCTTTAACACACTCATGCATGAGCGCATTTTTAAACCTTTGGGTATGCACACAGCTTCTATTGATTATAAATCGATAAGTGAAGCAGAAAATGTGGCTTTACCTCATTACTACAGCAGACTTGGCACCCATGTAGGTAAAATAAGGCCCACTTACTACAATGCAAGTGCTGCGGGCGGAATCAATGCCAGCATCGATGACATGGGCAAATGGCTACAGGCTGTGATGGGTCATCGGCCTGATGTACTCTCGCATAACCTCCTTGCCGATCTGCATGAGCCACATGTAGTAACTTCTGTGAAAAATTCTTATCTAGGTAGGCTAGAGAGACCCAGACGCGGACACTATGGCCTAGGATGGCGTATAGTTGAGTATCCTTCGGATACCATTGTTTATCACGGTGGCTATGTAAACGGATACAAAAGTGCCATCGGTTTCAGCAAAGCCGATGACGTAGGTATTTGTATCTTATCCAATCGAGGTGGTCGTTATACCAGTCAGCTATTGGCAGATTTTTTCAAAATTTATAGAAATAGGGAGTAAGGTATTATTCGTCCTTCAAGGTTTCCACGGGGTTGAGTAAGGCAGCTTTAATTGATTGGTAACTCACTGTGAGTAATGCAATCATAACCGCTGCAGCAGCTGCCACCAAAAACACCCACCAGGCAATTTCTATACGATACACAAACTGTTCCAACCAGTTATCCATCGCCCACCAGGCTACAGGTAGCGCCACTACTAAAGAAATGAGTACTAACCTGGTAAATCTACCGTTGAATTGAAACATTATATTAGTCACTGATGCTCCCAATGCCTTTCTTATGCCAATTTCTTTACCCTTTTGCCCTACTGTGTAAGAGGCCAGACCAAAAAGTCCTAAACAGGCGATCACCATGGCTATACATGTAAAAACAGCAAAGAGCACTCCCAGATTTTCTTCTGTGCGATACTGAGCCGCATACTCCTGATCAAGAAAACTAAACTCAAATGGTGCGTCTACGCGCTCATTCCATTTGTTTTCTAAGAAAGAAATGAGCTCTCTGGTATTTTGCCCTGTAGATCTTACTGAGAGCACACGGCTACTCCCCCAAATTGACGCATCGATGTGATAAAACAGATAAGGTGCAATGGGAGAGTGTAGCGAATAGAAATTGAAATCTTTTACTACTCCAACTACAGTGGCAGGCCCTATATCATCACCAGCATATGTTATAACCTGACCAAGCACGTCTTCCTCAGTGTAGCCAAATAAGCTCATGGTAGACTCATTAATTACCACTGACTGTTTATCTGCGGCATTTCCTTTTTCAAAAAACCGACCATGAAGCAACTCTATGCCCATAGTTTGAAGTTGCCTTTCGTCAGCTTTCATCATAGCAATGGGCTGCTCATGACCACTACGTTTGTCTCTAAAAACATCTTCATAGCTACCACGACCTATAACATCTAAACTTACTGAAGCATTGAGCACATCTGGATGATTGAGTACCTCGTTTTGAAACTGCTCCAGTTGGCTGCCCAATTTATCAGCCCAGTTGACCACAACAATGTTTTCTTTGTCGTACCCGAGGTCTTTATTCTTGAAAAAATCTAATTGTTGATACACAATGAAAGTACATATCATCAAAGCTGTGGAGATAGAAAACTGTAGCACTACAAGTGTATTTCTAAACCATTTTGAGTTTTGGCCGGTTTTCATCTGCCCTTTCAGCACATTGCTTGGTTTAAAAGCTGTAAGGTATAAGGCAGGATACAAACCGGCCAGTATGCCCACGATGATTAACGAGCCAAATATGAGTCCATAAGCCAATGGGTTGTGCCAGTCGACCAAATAGAAAACAGAATCCATGTAGCTGTTGACTCCGATTTTTAAAACTTCAGACAGACCCAGCGCAATAACGCCAGCCATAAAACACATCAATACAGACTCTAATAGGAACTGTGCTACTAATTGTCTCTTCATTGAGCCTAGTGCCTTTCTCACACCAATCTCTTTTGCTCTTATGGCTGCTCTTGCTGTAGCCAAATTGATGAAATTAATAATAGCTAAAAGCATGATGAAGACTGCAGTAAAAGAAAATATGTACATATACTTGCCGTCACTCACTGATCCCAGGCGATTACCTATCTGCGTTGAATGAAGATGGATATCACTCACCGGTTGCAAGAAAAAATCCCAATCACCTTTGCCGGACATAAATTTTTCGTACTCCATACCCCAACGAGACATCTGGGCACCTGCATGAGTCGGTGCAATATCTGCCAGCTTTGGCTCTAATTGTTCTGCAGATGCTTCGGGCTTCAACTTCACATAAGTTACTACCTGTGTTGCTATCCATGTGTCTTTAATTTGCTTAAATGCAGGGTTGGTCGCTATAGAAATGAGAAAGTCGAAATCAAAATGACGGTTTGTCGGTTGAGTTGCTGTAACTGCTGTAACTTCTAAGGGTGTTCTTTTCTCGCCAAAAAGTATGGTTTTGCCCAAGGCCTGCTCAGTATCAAAATACTTAATCGCCATTTCCTTCGAAATCACGACTTTGTTTAATCCTTTTAGTGCGGTTTCAGGATTTCCATACAAAAGCTGAAAATCAAATATTGAGAAAAAGTTGGAGTCAGCACCTAGAATATTTTGCTCATAAAATGCCAGCGGTTCATTTTGAGTTTCCACTCGCATGATATTGCCCCCTGGGGTATTGATTCTCATCACCTCTTCTATTTCTGGGTAATCAGTTGCTAATACACCTGCCAATGGCGGTATGGTAGACCCCCAAACACCGCCCTCGGGCATCCAGATGTTGGTCATATTTACTCTATAAAGTCGGCCTACATCTTTGTAATCTTTGTCATAGCTGGTTTCGTGTACTACATAGCTCACTATTAGCAAACTGGCAGCAATACCCATTGCTAAACCAAAAATATTGATCGAGCCATAGAATCGCTCTTTGATGAAGTTTCTCAGAGATATTTTCAGGATGTTTCTAAGCATGTGTTGTCTGTTTTTATATTGAGTTTTATTCGTCTCTTAAACTATCTACCG
>NZ_SMMD01000712.1 GCF_009711475.1 Fulvivirga aurantia | reverse complement strand
ATTGTTAGTTGCTGGCTTTATGTTTGGATTTGTTGCTTGTGGAAACCAAGCTAAAGACGAGTCTGAAGCTACCGAAATGGTAGAAGAAGCTGGTGAAGAGGTAGAAGAAGCTGCTGAAGAAGTAGAGGAAGCTGGCGAAGAAGCTGGTGACGAAATGGAAGAAGCTGCTGAGGAAGTAGAAGAAGAAGTTGAAGATGATTCAACTGCTTCTGAATAATTTCAGCAAACAACTACGAAATTGGGCTTAAATATTAAGCCCTTTTTTTATGCCTAAAATATAAGTCCACGGTTTGAGTAACACCTCCAAATTTCGCCAGATTCTACAAAAGCATGTGCCTGAGGCAGCTGTAGACTATTGTCTGGAGCTATGGCTTGCACACCCTTTTAATTTTAAGCTCAAAAGACCTAGAGCCTCTAAACTAGGAGACTACAGGTACAATCCTAATGATAAATCTCATTCGATTTCTGTAAACCTGGATCTGAATAAATACTCTTTTTTAGTGACCTACCTACATGAAGTAGCTCATCTGCTGACCTATAAAGAGTTTGGTAGAAAAGTAATGCCTCACGGCAAAGAGTGGAAGCAAAACTTTAAGCATGTGGCGTTGCCATTACTTAGCAATGAGGTTTTTCCTGACCCGATGCTACGTGCTTTAGCAAAATACCTCAAGAACCCTAAGGCCTCCTCTTGCACCGATCCCGGGTTATACAAATCGCTATCTGCCTATGACACTGAGCCTAAGCTGTTCTTATCCGATGTAAAAGTTGGCGAACAATTTGTGCTGGGCAACCGCGTATTTAAAAAACAAACGCTGAGAAGAACTCGCTATGTATGCCTTGAAGTATCTACAGGAAAAAAGTATTTGATCTCAAAACTCGCCCAGGTAGAAGCAGCCTAGACTCCTACATACCCAATCGTTGGGTTATCAGTTTATCGACATGCCCATATAATTGCCGGGGTGCCATGGTTCGCCAGTTTGAAATATTAAGCGTACCGCCCATATTCACATAATTATCGATGTTGTAATTTTTAAACTCGTCCGCTACATGATCAGCAAAATTGACTGCGGCAATCCACCCGGGTTTAGAAAAATCAGTGTCATCTTCTACATCTTCAAACCAATCTTCATAATAGCTGTCGTCAGAGCCGTGAAAATTGAAGACGTTCTCCCCTATAAGTACAAATTGGTTTATGCCTTGACTTAAGAGATGGTCTACAATATTTCTCTTCAGGTGCATGATGTCATTATTGATGGTATCATTCCACTCACCAATAAACTCTATGATGCAAAAGCCTTCGTGATAGTCGGCAAAAAGTATTTTTATATAGAGAGTCTCAGAACCAATAAAATCCCATGACGGGTCTATGTAATACCCATAGATGGTGTCTGAATAAAGATCAAAATTGTATTGTTTACCGAAATAGGGTGATAGTTGGTCTTCTGCTGGATTATAATATTGTAACCAATTATAGTATGGCTCAATCTCGTGCATCTTTTCTTATTTTATCAATTACCTTCCTCACTGATCCATGCTCTTTGAGCAGTTTCTCAGCTTCGTCTCGACCAATTGATAACTCTTCCATCAGCATTCTTGTTCCGCGATCTACGAGTTTATTATTAGACAATTGCATGTCTACCATTTTATTACCCTTTACCCTACCCATCTGTATCATAACCGCGGTAGAAATCATATTCAACACCAGTTTTTGAGCAGTCCCGGCCTTCATACGTGTACTCCCGGTCACAAATTCAGGACCTACCACTACTTCGATAGGAAAGGTTACATTTTTAGCCAATTCGCTATTTCTATTACACACAATACAACCCGTTATTAAGCCTTTTTCTTTTGCTGCTTTTACACCACCTATTACGTATGGGGTACGGCCAGAAGCTGCTATGCCAATAACCACATCTTTGTGATTAATTTGATGCTCCTGCATATCTTTCCAGGCTTGTTCAGTATCATCTTCAGCAAATTCTACTGCTTTTCTTATGGCATGATCACCACCGGCAATAAGACCGATAACAACTCCATGGGGCATACCAAAGGTGGGAGGTATTTCCGATGCATCAACAACTCCCAGTCTGCCACTTGTGCCCGCCCCAATGTAAAAAAGCCTGCCTCCTTTTTGCAATTGATTTACAATTTCCGGAATCAGTGCCTCGATCTGAGGCATAGCTCGCATAATGGCTTTAGGCACTGTTGAGTCTTCCTGATTAATATTTACAAGAATATCCCTGACAGACATTTCTTCCAGGTTATCAAAATTGGAGGGTGATTCGGTTGTACTCATAGGTTAGTTTAACTCTTTTTGATGGTATAAAGTTAGCCCTGCAATTGGTGACTCTATTACCTTACCTACAGATATCGATAAATCAGCGGCTGCTTGTCTTAAGATGTTGCCGTAATAAAATGCTACAGAACCGGTAAAGTGTACTTGCTGCGTTTTATGGGCTTCGTATTTAATTACATTTTTTTCAAAAAAAGCTTTGAAGCTTTCATAGACTAGCGTATGACAGTATGGCTCATTAATATTCTGAAAAATAAAAGTAGAAAAACCAGCCATAAACCTTCCTGGACGCTCATTTTTATAAACGCTATCCAGGATGTCATCTCTCGTCAATCCAAATCTCTTAAAAAATCGGTCCTCCAGATTTTTAGGTAAATCTTTACGAATATAATCACCCAGCAACTGCTTGCCCAGGTGAGTCCCGCCACCTTCATCACCCAAAACATAGCCTAATGACGGAGTATTTTCAGCTATTCGCTTTCCATCGTAATAAGCAGAGTTTATACCTGTTCCAATTATGCAGGCAATCCCTGGCTCATGACCACAAAGAGCTCTGGCAGCAGCCAATAAATCATGATGAACTTCAATATCGGCCTTGCTAAACAAACTTTGCAGGACACTTTTTATTAGATTTATGTTGGCTTCTGTACTGCAACCAGCACCATAATAAAATACTTTAGTTACCTCCTCACTGATCTCAGGCATTAATTTATGTCGCAATTCTATATCAAGCTGCTCCTGAGATTGATAAAATGGATTGAAACCTATTGTTTTGGCTTGTGTTATTTTTCCATCAGGTTGAAGTATCCGCCAGTCGGTTTTCGATGAGCCACTATCTGCAATTAAAATCATGAAAAATCTATTGTGAGCATTAGAAACGTATATTTTTTAAAAATCTAAGTTATGAATAAAACACTATTTAGAAATCTATTTCAATTTATGTTCATCATCTCTCTTTCTACCGTATTATTTAGCTGTGGAGGTAGTGATGATGAAACCCCCCAGCCAAAAAATGAAGATAGCAAGCAAAGTGTCGGTGTCTCTGCCAACGATTTGTTATCAGACGATACCTACACTAATTTGGTAGTCGAGATTCAATATGCAGAAGGATATGCTCCACCACAAGGAGCTATAAATAATCTAAAGGAATTATTAAGCAGTCGACTAAACAAAGGCAATATCACAATCAAAACAAGTGAGATAGCAGCCCCAGGTCAATCGACCTATACCCTTGATGAGCTAAGAGAAATTGAAGATAGTAACCGTACAGAATTTACAAGCGGCAATACTGTATCTACCTATTACTTCCTGGCCGATGGCGGATATTCCAAAGACTCTGAAAACTCTAAAGTGCTGGGTATAGCTCATAGGAATACTTCTATGGTTCTTTTTCAAAAAACTATTGAAGACAACTCAGGCGGGCTGGGCCAACCATCAACCTCCTTGCTTACATCCACCGTTATGAACCATGAATTTGGACATATCTTAGGCTTGGTTAATAATGGAACACCAGTACAATCAGATCACCACGATGCCGCAAATGGCGCTCACTGTGATATACAGGATTGCCTCATGTTTTGGCAAGCTGAAACTAGTGGCGGCCTGAGCGATTTGGTCGGTATGAGTTCTCCACCTCCGCTAGATCCCCAATGCATTGCCGACTTACAGGCGAATGGTGGGAAATAACCCAAATAGGTCACTTAGTTTTGAGTGACCTTTTTTATTGATTTAGCAAGTTAGTATTAAACTTGCATCTATTAACCTTAAAAATCTTAACGATGAAAAAAAGGTTAATTCAGTGTCTATTTAACGGTTTATTTTGCTTATTCTGTTTGAATTTGTTGCCTGGATGCACCACTGCCGAGGATGAATTACCACACTCCAGTGCAAATCATAGACTTCCGGTTGGAGCGTCTTCAACAGATTTTTTATCATCTGATACATACACAAGTTTAACTTTTGAAATCCAATATCCTTCGGGTCATAGACCTAACCAGGCCCTTATGGATAATCTGAAAAATATGAGTGAAGAACTATTGAATAAACCCGATGGGATAAATATAGTACAAACTGAAATATCTTCACTTAATAAAGACCTTTACACGCTATCTGACATAAGAGCAATAGAAGATAACAATAGGTCTAATTTTACTAAAGGTGGTAATCTAAGTGCCTATATATTAATTGTGGATGGCGATTATTCCGTTAATAATAATTCTGAACATAAGACTTTAGGCTTAGCTTACAATAATACTTCTATCGTATTATTTCAAAAATCAATCGAGAAAAATTCAGGAAAAGTAGGCCAGCCATCTAATAGATTATTGTCTTCAACGGTAGTTAATCATGAGTTTGGTCACCTGCTCGGGTTAACCAATAATGGCACAGAAATTCAATCTAATCATCATCACGCTGAAAAGGGGGCTCATTGTACATCAACTAACTGTCTTATGTACTACAAGGCAGTAACAGACTTCTCTATGAGCGATATGATAGGCCTTAGTAGCCCAAAAAAATTAGACGCTCAATGTAGGGCAGACTTACAGGCGAATGGTGGGAAATAAAAATCAAGAGTGCCCGATAAGGGTACTCTTACTTACTCCACTTTTTACTTTCTAAGTTTTCCTATAGCTTTAAATTTATCAAAAACTTTATCAGTATGAGGGGCGTCTGGCAGTTCATCGGTTAGATCCTGCCCAGACCAGTGCTCGTAATGTTTACCATCTCTCCATAATTTAGATTTGGTTACATCATAGATAACGGCTTTATAAGCCACCCAAACCTCTTCTTTATCTTGTCCGTTTCTGAGTGCCAATTGTGAGTGGGTATACTCTGGTAGTTTGTCCATCAACCTTGAGAAGTAACGTATTTATAGTCCTTAATAATTGTGTATAGAAACTTAACCGGGGGCAGGTCAGATTGAACACCTAAGTAACTTTTTATTTTTTGAGAAATTGCAAGTACCGGTTTTACATTCGCTTGTTGTTTATTGACTGCAAGCGCTTCTTTTATAAGGTTAACTTCCGAATCACTCAACAAGCGTACCTCTGGAAAAGTCACCTTATAATCGATTTGAAGATTATTGATTAGCTCGTGAGAAGAAACTTTCATTTCCTGAGCGACTTTTACCACTGTGGTTCCGGCTGCCATATCCCCAAGTCTCTGCCCATGCTTACTCATTACAATGCTCACCACGGCTACACCACCGGAAAACAAGCTGATATCGATCGGCCGCAATATCCACCGCAATACATAGCCTCCTAAAGTAGCAGGAGACCCATCTACACGCACGACTTTAATATTTAATTGTTTCTTGCCAATACTCTGCCCATTGAGGGTAATCTCACAAATCAAATGATAAAATAAGACAGGTAATAAAAGGCTCATCCATATCCAGGTCGTGTCTAAATTTATCTTGACCAAAATATAAGCGATGGCAATTACATAGACTCCCTGAACGATGGTATCAATCGCAAATGCGGCCATTCTTGCTCCTAAACCAGCAAGTTGATAACGTATACCTACGTTTTGAGCCGTTCGAATATTTACACTTTGCATGCACGGCAATTTTCAATAAATTTCAAAATTAATAATTACCTGAATAAACTATATGAAAATGAAACTATTAAATATTCTATTCCTTGTTCTCATTCTAGCCTCATGCGGTAAGCAGGCTTCTGAAGAAGCCACCTCAGAGCCTACAGATGAGGAGCTGCGTGCTAAAGCCGAGGAACTCGCCAAAAAGTTTATAATCACAGATGGTCATGTTGATTTACCTTATAGACTTAAAGCCGATAATTTTAAT
>NZ_SMMD01000781.1 GCF_009711475.1 Fulvivirga aurantia | reverse complement strand
CTACAACCAGATATTTTCTCAAGGTAGCAGACGCTCCCGTTTTTACTTCTGTAATCAGGTCTGCGGAAGAAAATTGTAGAGAAGGATATAAGCCGGCCATTACACCAATGAATATACTTCCACCAAACAATAGCAGAAGAAAAATTGGGGAGGTGTATGGAAGAGAGACCTCCTTCTGACTCAGTAATTCAAAAGCTGGAGATAAAACTTCTACAAAAGTGATTGCTAAAAGTGTTGATATGACAGAAATCAAAACAGATTCAGCCAGAAACTGAAAAACCACCTGGTTCTTTCTCGCACCAACCACTTTTCTCAAACCGATTTCCTTTACCCGATTGCTCATCATGGCGGTGTATAGATTTATAAAATTGATACAGGCTATGAGCAAGATCAGGAATGCCACAAGAGATAATAGCTTTATATATTTACTCTTTCCGGTAGGCACTCTTCCATCACTGAAGTCGTCATTCAGATAATACGAGGTAAATGGAAACGTAAAAAGTGCGTCTTCTCCGGGAGCAATACTATGAGCCGCAAGCACGTTTGTCAGCTTTGTGTTCATATGCTTCACGTCTGTATCACCTACCAGCTCGAGGTATACTTCTACGTTATAGTTAGAAAATGAATACTTATTGGTTCCCTTCCACCAGGGCCTGTGTTTATCTTCAAAAGGTTGATAAGGCAATATGAAATCAAACTGAAGTGAAGAGTTATTCGGATTTTCGTTGAGAACACCAGTCACCACATATGGCTCTTTGTCTTTGTAAGTAACATTGATCGTTTGCCCCAATGCAGACTCACCTCGAAAGTATTTTTCAGCTAGGGCAGATGAGATAACTACAGTGTTAGGCTTTGAGAAAATCGCCTCAGCATTACCCTCTGTCAATGAGAAACTGAAAATGTCTAAAAATGATGGGTCTGCGTAAATGCCATTTTCAGTAATCCTTAGGCCGTTATTTTCAAACACCACCTCACGAGGAAAAACACGTGTTATATTTGCGATCTCAGGCACATTTTCTTTTAGTAGTTGAGTCAACGAAGAAGGCGCATAAGGTACGATGGTACTCTCTGCATTTACACCCATTTCAGTGAGCACCTTATATATGCGATCGCTTTTAGCATGAAATTGATCGTAGTTGTATTCGTTCCAGGCCCAGTTGGCAATAAATATAAAGCAGGTGATACCGAAAGTGAGCCCAAAGATATTAATCAGGGTGAAGCCATAGTTTTTAGCGAGGCTCCTGTAGGCTATTTTTATATAGTTTTTAAACATATTATTCTTCTTTGAGTGTATTAGCCGGGCTGGCCATAGATGGCTTGATTGTTTGTATACAAATGATAAGTAATGCAGCAGCTATTAATGTGACGGCAGCAACTATAAAATGCCACGGACTGATTTCGATTCTATAGCTAAAATCTTTGAGCCATGAATTCATGAGGTACCAACCGAATGGAATGGCAATTACGGAGGCTATAATTATAAGCTTTAGAAAATTATGAGCGATCATATTTACAATTTGTAACGAGGTTGCCCCCAGTACTTTTCTAACTCCTATTTCCTTGGTTTTACGATGCACGGTGTAGCCGATGAGCCCGAAAAGACCTAGAAAAGCAATGAGAATGGATAGGATTGAAAATGAGTTGAAAATTGTACCAAATCGCTGGTCATTTTCATATGAGCTAAACAAAGCCTCATCCTGAAAAGTAAAATCAAACACGGCACCGGGAAAATGAGCCTTCCAGGCCGCTGTAGTAGTATTTAATAATTCTTGTGGGTTTTGACCTCTAAGTGTAATCCTTGAGAACCCGGAACCATTTAAAAACATACACAACGGCTCGATGGCATGGTGTAAAGAGTTAAAATGGAAGTTCTTAACCACACCAACGATTCGCCCTTCACGACCAATGTAGCTCACCTCTTTTCCCAGCGCCTCTTCCATACTCCAGCCGAAAGCAGCAACGGCAGCTTCATTGAGGATAAAAGCCTGAGTCGTATCTGATGCTATTGCTTCATCGAAATTACGACCCGCTAAAAGCGTCATTTTATAGGTTTGTATGTAATCATAGTCTACCGGCAGGCGATACATTTTAAGAAAATGCTTGTCGCCATTAGGTAGGGTGTAATTCATATTGGAGTTACCCAAACCACCGGTTATCATTGAGCCTGATCTGGCAGCATCGATCAGTTCTGTTGAGCTTTTAAGGGTATTGATAAATGGTTGATAGCCATTGATAACATCAGAATTGCCATTTACTCGAAGTACCAGCAGATTGGATTTGTCGTACCCCAGATCCTTGGTTTGTACAAAGTTTAGTTGTTGTTTGACTACAACTAAGCCAACCAGGATGACCATTGTGACAGCAAATTGAAATGTAACTAGTGCTTTCCGCAACTGGCTTTTGTCGCTAGCCTGTATTTTACCCTTTAGGGAATTGGTAGTTTTTACATTGGCCAGCAAATAGGCTGGAAAGTAGCCAGAAATCAAACCTAGAGGAATGCATATCAGCAATAACTGTAATGACAAGGTTATGCGATCAAACTCAAGGTGTGTTTTACCCGTCAGCTCAAAGAAAAATGGTTTTAGCAACTCTACCAGTAAACCCGCACAAACCATGGCAATACATGTAAGCACTAAGGTCTCCGTAAGGTGTTGCTTTATCAACTGCCCTTTATAGGCACCCAAAACTTTTCTTACTCCAATTTCTTTGGCCCGATCTAGAGAAAATGAGGTAGATAGATTGATGTAATTAATGCAAGCTAAAATCAGGATGAATATACCTACCGCAGAGAAAATCCATACATACTCAATACTGCCATTGCCCAAAAACTCATACTGTAAATCGCTATGAAGATAAATATCTGTAATGGGTTGTAGGTAAAACCTAAAGTATAGATCATACTCTGCTATTGTCTCTCCGAGATGCTCATTTACCATCTTAGGCAGTTTTGCTTCTAGTTTTTTTGCAGAACTACCATCTTGCAATACCACATAGGTATGATAACTGTTGTTCCCCCACACTTCCATGGCCTCGGGACTTACACTTTCAATGGTGCTGATCGAAGCCAAAAAATTAAAAGTAAAGTGTGACGTTTTCGGAGGGTCAGCTATTACACCAGTGACTTCATAATCCACTCCATTTCCATCCGGGTCGTACTGAAATATCTTCAATGTCTTACCAATCGGGTTTTCTTTTCCGAAATACTTATTTGCCATTGTCTCCGTGAGTACTATCTGATATGGAGCAGAAAGGGCGGTTTTTTCGTTGCCACTTAAAAGGTGATAACCAAATACATCAAAAAATTCAGGATCAGTAAGAATGATGTACTGCTCTACGAATCGAAGGTCTCCATTTTCGACCAGCGCATTGTTTTTATCAAGCCTTACTCTGGTTTTTACCTCCGGAAACATGTCTACCATGGCACCACCCAGGGGTAGGCTCGTTACTGATTGATGCCATCGATCTGAGCCAGTTCCCGCTTCAGCGACTACTCGATAAATATTGTTGTTATTGGGAATATGCTTGTCGTAACTGAGTTCGTCTATAACCCAGTTGAGAATAAAAACTACACAAAGAAGACCCGAAGCAAGCCCTACAACATTTATAATGGAGTAGCCTGTTTTTCTACGGATGGTCCGTAGCGCTATTTTTAAATAATTATGAATCATGGTGTTGTTGTTTTGAGCTTATTGTTCTTTCAAAGTTTCTACAGGGTTGATATTGGCGGTCTTGATGCTGAGGTACAAGATGGTAAGCAATGCTACACCGATGAGCACTAGCCCGGCAATGAGAAAGTAGCCGATAGAAAGATTGACGCGATAAGTGAAATTTTCTAACCAGCTATGCATTACAAGCCAGGCAACCGGAGCAGCAATAAGTATAGAAACGATTATGAGCCTGGTAAAATCCTTCAGTAAAAGGCCAAGAATTTTGAGCTCACTTGCACCAAGGGCTTTACGAATGCCAACTTCTTTTAATCGTTGGCTGTAGCTAAGCGATGCTATGCCGAAAAGACCAAAACATGCGATGAAAATGGCGATAGCCGCAAAACTTGAAAAAACATCAGCAGTCTTTTGGTCTCCACTATATTGCTGGCCCATATCGTCTGCTAAGAGCGAGTATTCAAACACAAACCGATCTTCAAATTGTGACCATACGGATTTAATTTCGGCCAGCGTTTCTGTAAAATCAGCGCCTTTTACTTTTATGATTACATCGTTGTAGGCAGGGCGAAGTGAAAATAGCAATGGTCTCACAGGTTGGTGTAAAGAACTGTAATTAAAATCTCTGGCGACTCCTACGATTGTTCCTTTCAACGGAGGTCTGCCATTGTTGTCCCACGACCAAACTATTTCTTCACCTACAGGCTCTGCAAGCTGTAGATTACGAGCAGCCGTTTCATTAATAATAAAGGCTACAGAGTCTGTGGGAAAATCTTTAGAAAATGCCCTCCCGGCCAGTATTTCAATACCAAGTGTTTCAAAAAAATTATAATCCACCATCACTTCGGAGCTGCCGATGCTGGCCTGAGGGTCGTCAGCCCTGGCGATTGAGTTTTGGTTAAACTGCTTACCCGGTACATTTGAAGAGGCTGAAACAGATTCAATTCCATTGATCTTGAGTAGCTCTGTTTTAAGCGAGGTAAAATCCCCTATCAGGTCATAATTTTTAAGGGGCACGATTACCACCCTGTCCTTATCAAACCCCAGGTCTTTGTTTTTTATAAATTGTAACTGATTATAAATTACAAGGCTACCGGTAAGCAATACCATCGAAATCACGAATTGAAAGATGATTAGTGACTTTCTAAAAGTGGCGCCTTTGGGTTTAACCTTATCAATACCTTTTAGACTACTCACCGGGTTTATAGAAGAAAGAAACAATGAAGGATATAGGCCGGAAATGAGTCCGGTTAAAATTGTGCTGCCCAATAGTATTGCTGTAAGCTCCGGCTTTTGCAAATAGTCTATGGACAGGTCCTTATCGGTGATATAGTTAAATAATGGAAGACAAACTTCAGCGAGAAGCCCTGCCAAAACCATTGCAATGAGTGCAGTAAGTACAGATTCGCTTAAAAACTGAAAGCTCAATTGATTTTTATATGCACCCATAGACTTTCTTATACCAATTTCTTTAGAGCGCTCTGTCGATCTCGCGGTGGTAAGGTTCATAAAATTGACGCATGCTATTATGAGAATGAGTAAAGCGGCCGCTGTCATGATATAGATATAGTCTACATTTCCATTGGATTCCAGCTCCCACCTTATGTTTGATTTTAGATGTATATCTGTGAGTCTCTGTAGCTTGAAATGCATGCCAGCGTCTATTGCTCGTCTCATGTCTTCTTCTGAGACCTCTACATATCCCGAGGCCCACTTCATCAATTGATTTTCCAGCAAGTCAGGGTCACTTCCAGGTGCTAGTTTTATATAATTAAAATGACCAAAGTCGGCCCAGGTATAATAAGGGCTTGCACCGTCTTCAATTACTTTTTGAGTTACATAAGACACAAGCGCATCAAAATGAAAATGAGAGTTTTTAGGCACGTCCTCAAACACACCTTCTACGAATACTAAAGTTTCGTCATTATTTATGGCTAGTTGCTTACCGATAGGGTCATCATCCCCAAAATACTTTTTGGCAGTCGATTCGGATATGAGCAGACCGCCAAAACTTCTCAACACTTTTTTAGGGTCCCCTTTTGTGAGTTTAAATGAAAACACTTCAAAAAATGTGCTGTCTACACTCAAAATGCCATCTTCATCGAAGGTGATGTCATTTTCAGGATTTTTAACAGAGAACATCTGCTTAGTAAGGCCCGGACCCCACAATGGAGATAAAGATACAGCAGATTCTACCTGAGGGAAATCACGCACGAGCGCCTGAGCCATGGGGTGAGGTGTACGAGTTTGTGGTTGTTCCGACCACCAGGCTATGCGATAAATATCATCGGCATTTTCATGAAACTGGTCAAAACTGGTCTCGTCTTGTACATATAGGCTGATTAATACTACAGATGTAAGGCCTACAGCCAGACCAGTAATATTTATGACGGTATGCACTTTACTTTTAAGCAGATTACGCAATGCTATTTTGAGGTAATTCTTGATCATCGGTTGTTGTTTTTGGCGTTTGAGTAATTGTTATTCCCAAATGAGTGCCAGTTTATGAATATAGCATTATAATGCGTTTGAAGCAGTTTAATTTTAAAACCGCTATTTAAAGTGTTTCACAACGGAACAATAATGTGTTTCGTTGTGAAACATTTTAGTATCTTGGCTGCAATGCAAAAGACTCAGGCAAATATATTAGTAATAGATGATGATCGAGATGTTTTGCACTCAGCGAAGATAGTGCTCAAGCCTGTTTTTAGTAAAATAATTACAGAAAGCAACCCTGAACAACTCTCGTATCTCATTAGCAATAATCAATACGATGTCATACTCCTCGACATGAACTATACCGCAGGGGCTACCAGCGGTAAGGAAGGCTTATTTTGGCTTAAACGAATAATTGACACTATACCCGACCAACAGGTAGTGATGATGACAGCTTATGGTGATCTAAAATTGGCCGTAGAGGCTATGAAAGTAGGAGCTGCGGATTTCATAGTAAAGCCATGGGAAAACGAAAAATTTCAAGCTACTATTCTGTCAGCATTCAATCATAGTCAATCCAAAAAAGAGTTATCGACTCTTAAGCATAAGCAAAATCAAATGAAGGAGATGCTCACTCAGGCAGACCATGATATAGTCGGCAGCTCTGTGGCTATGAAAGAGATATTTTACACTATCGATAAAGTATCGGAAACAGATGCTAACATTCTCATATTAGGTGAAAATGGAACGGGGAAAGAATTAGTAGCAAAAGCAATTCATCAAAGGTCAAAAAGGGCTGATGAGGTATTTGTAAAAGTAGACCTGGGCTCAATTTCTCATAGTTTGTTTGAGTCAGAACTTTTTGGTCATAAAAAGGGCGCATTTACTGACGCAAAGGAAGATCGTGTTGGTCGGTTTGTCATGGCCGATGGAGGCACTTTGTTTTTAGACGAAATAGGTAATTTGAGTCTTGAGATGCAAGCCAAATTACTAAGTGCGATCCAGTCAAAGAGTATAACCCCGGTAGGTAGCGATAAATCGCATAAAACGGATTGCCGGATAATAGCGGCTACTAATGAGAATATCCATCAAATGATAGCTGAGAAGAAATTTAGAGAAGATCTCCTTTATCGAATAAATACTGTGGAGGTGGTGGTGCCTCCATTGCGAGAGCGCTTAGAAGATATTTCTTTATTGGCTAACCATTATCTAAGCATATTTAACCAAAAATATAGAAAGGCATTAAGCATTAATGATGATGCGATCGAGTTTCTTAAGCAGCATAGCTGGCCGGGTAATGTGAGGGAGTTGCAGCATGCGATTGAGCGAGCGGTTATTATGGCTGAGGATGTGGTGTTGCGACCAACAGATTTCTTGCTCAAACCAAGCGGGATCAAGCAGAAGCAAGACACGCTTAAACTGGAAGAAATAGAAAAAGAAACGATTGAGGAAGCGATAAAACAACATCAGGGAAATATGAGCAAGGCTGCTAAAGCCCTGGGCCTAGGCCGCACCACGCTGTATAGAAAAATGGAAAAATATGGGATTAAATAAGGTAGGAGCTGGGAACTAGGGGCTAGGAGCTAGGGGCTAGTTGCTCATTGCGGATCATTATGAAACTACAGAAAAATTTTCGCATTAATGTAACGATAAGGGTGGTGGCCATTGTAGCACTATCACTTTTGTTAGCATGGGTTTTACTTAATACAGACTGGTTTTTTACGCCATTCGTTGTTTCTGTGTTTTTGCTCCTGACTATGCTCAGCTTGATTTTCTATGTAGAGCGTACCAACAAAAACCTCAGCCAATTCTTGCTTACCATCAAGCAAGGTGGGTTTACAAACCTTTTTAAAGACTCCAACCACGGAGGTACACATGGTCATTTAAATGAGGTTTTTAACGAAGTGCTTCTCCAATTTCAGAAAATCACACTAGAAAAGGAGTCACACTACCAATACTTACAAACGCTCAATGAAAACCTGGGCATTTCGCTGTTAAGTTTTGATGAGGAAGGCAAAATCGAGTTGATGAATCC
>NZ_SMMD01000129.1 GCF_009711475.1 Fulvivirga aurantia | reverse complement strand
CACAATGAAAAGTACATTTAGATATCTACAGTTTGTGCTGTCAGCAGTAATATGTATTGGCTTATTATCGGCAAGCACATGCTATGGGCCAGATCCTCACCGCGAGAGGGCCAGGTATGGTTTAAAGCCTAATTATGTCAATGACATAGGCGATATGGTGCAGCAACTTCCTCCCCAACCTCTGATAAATCCGGGGAAAATATATGTTTATGGCAATCAGCTCCTTATTTCAGAGCAATTCAAGGGTGTACATGTTTTTGACAACTCAGATCCGGCTGCACCTAGAAAACTTTATTTTCTGGCAATTACGGGAAATGTGGATGTTGCCATTAAAAATAATGTGCTATACGGTGATCAATTTAATAACCTGGTGAGTGTTGATTTATCATCTATCGGCTCTGATAGTTTAGAGGTCTCAAGGCTAGACAGGGTATTGGAAGGTATTGCTTTTTACGATTTGGAAGAGTACGAGCCACCTCAAAATGATGTTTTTTACGAATGTGCAGACCCAAGTTTTGGAAAAGTGCAAAGCTGGGAATGGGACTCGGTATACTATCCTTGTTATAAATAAGAAAATGATGAGAAAAATAATACTAGGATGTATCGGGCTTTTCTTAATA
>NZ_SMMD01000534.1 GCF_009711475.1 Fulvivirga aurantia | reverse complement strand
TTTTTGGAAGAGGAGTGTGCCGATGAATATTTTCTTAAGCTTAAAAGTGAATACCAATTTTTAAAAACTAAGTATTCGCTGACTGCCACACTTCATAAGCACCAATGGAAATTTCTACGTTTAAGACCAGCAAATTTTCCTACGTTAAGAATAGCTGAGTTTGCAGCGTTCATTTCTACAGCCTCTGGTATATTTAGTATGTTTTTAGAGAGTGACTCAAAAAATATCAAACAGACATTGAGGAGCAAACCAACAGCTTATTGGCAGAGTCACTACAGGTTTGGCGAGTCAACTGAGAAGAAAATTTCAGGTTTAGGTGAATCAGGAGCTCAGCTCATTTGTATCAATACAGTAGTTCCCATTTTAGCTGCCTACAGTTATCATATCGATGATTCGCACTATTTGGATAAAGCAATTGCGCACTTACAAGGGCTTAAAATAGAAAGCAACTCTATCATATCTAAAATGAAAGCTGCGGGCTTTGAAGCAGACAATGCATTCGATTCTCAGGGTCTGATTGAGTTACATAATAATTATTGCTTGAAAAAACGGTGTTTGCAGTGTAATGTGGGAGCAAGTTTGGTCAGACCATAATGGTAGCTTTTTTCATATTTACGGCTAACATTGGTTTTATAAGCTTGTTGATTTACTGGCTTTATAAGTATGAGGATGCATCACCAATAAAGGCCTGGTTTTTTCCGGCTTTATTTTTAAAGTTAGCAGCAGGTATAGGGCTGGGGTTGATTTACGGTTTTCATTACGAATACGGAGATACCCTCAACTATTATAGAGAAGGCGCAAAGTTTGCGGCACTGGCAGAGCAAAATATCTCAACTTACATTTCGGAATTATTTACAGCGGAAACAGCTCATTTTGACTCGAAATATGATAGACATCCACGCGCATTATTTACCGCAAAGATTACGAGTGTTTTCGTCCTTATTACCAACCAAAATTATTGGCTTTCTTCTCTCTATTTTTCCCTATTCTCCTTTTTTGGTTTTTGGAAGCTGGCAGTTTGCGCATCAAAAATTTTTGATAATAAATTAGCAGTTTTATTATCGCTACTTTTTTATCCTTCAGTGGTGTTTTGGAGTGCAGGCATAGCCAAAGAGAGCTTCGCCATGGGCTCTTTTGCTTATATACTAGCTACTGCATTGTCTATTATTTATCTCAAAGACCGATTGCAAGCAAGGTCAGTCTTATTGAACCTGTTATTTTTCGTATTACTCTGGAAGTTAAAATACTACTATGCAGGCGCACTGATTTTAGTAGGAAGTGCTGCAATTGGTATTTACTATATAACGAATAAGGCGGCAATCATTAAGAAGTCATGGTTTTTTAAGATATTGATTACTTTGAGTTTATGCACGGTGATCATTATTGGCGTAAGTTATACAAGCCCAAATCTTAATCTGGATAGAGTAGCTGAGGTGGTACATAAAAACCATGTAATTATCGTTAATAAAACGGAACCAGAGGAGCTTGTGAGAGTAGATGACCTTGAGCCCACATGGACAAGCTTGGTTAAAAATGCCCCTTTAGCTCTATGGACGGGTCTTTTTAGACCTTTACCCGGAGATGGTGATGGTGTACTCAATTTTTTGGTGGTAATAGAAAATTTAATATTACTCTTTCTGGCAATATCAGCGATGACTTCCATTTGGAAAGTACGCAAGCTTGAGTACAAATACCTGTTTTTCTCAGGGCTTGCCTATTGCTTTATTTTGGCGATTTTCCTTACACTTTCTACGCCTAATTTCGGCACCCTCGTAAGGTACAAAGTAGGCTTTCTCCCCGTGTTTTTGATGCTGGTTACGGTACCCAACCCCTTGATTAAAAAATTAAACAACTGGGTGTTTAGCAAATAGCTTGTAACTTTGCGCCTTCATTCTTTAAGTTGAGTAACATATGAAAAATCCGGTAATGATATTTGGTGCAAATGCACTAGGTCGAGCTGCTAAAGAAATATTTGAAAGCAACGAAATTGTAATTTATTGCTTTTTAGACGATGAAGAAAAGTTGCACGGCACAGAGATAGACGATGTGACGGTAATGGGCAGCACAGACGATGATGGATATTTAAAATATGTAGGTAAAAAATGCGAGGCATTTGTGGCAGAAGATGACAATGACTTGAGAAAGGGTCTTGTTAAAATGCTTAATGAGCGCAGAAAGGTAATGCCAACGAATGCTGTTCATAGTAGTGCTGTCATTTCTGAATCTGCACATATTGGCCATGGCAATTTCGTGAACATGGGAGCGAGAGTAGGGAGTAATGCAAAGGTTTCTAATCACTGCATCCTACACACCAATTCTGTGGTAGACTACAATGCAAGTCTTGGTGACTTTGTGCAGGTGGGAGCCGGAAGTGTGATCAATGCTGAGGCTGTAATAGAGGATGAAGTGTTTATTGGTTCCGGTGTAACCATCGTTTCAGGAATAAAGATTGGCAAAGGAGCAAGGATAGGAGCTGGGTCTGTTGTGATTGCAGATGTAGATGCCGGAGATACAGTTTTTGGCAATCCCGCCCAAAAGGTTTGATAACCTTACATGTAAGGGTAATTTAATATTCAATTATTTTTTAAGAAATAGTAAATCTCTATCTTTTGACCTTAATGCAAGCGGCAAATGGCAAGGATTCCAGAATCTGAGTTAATTCTCAATAAAGACGGTAGTGTATACCATCTCAACTTACTCCCAAAACATATCTCCGACAATGTAATTACCGTGGGCGATCCTAATCGCGTACAGCAGGTAAGTCAGCATTTTGATAATGTTGATTTTGAAATGAACCGGAGAGAGTTTATCACACATGTGGGTACATATAAAGGCCAGCAGTTTACTGTAATGAGCACCGGGATGGGTACCGATAATGTAGAGATTTTCCTTACAGAATTAGATGCATTGGTAAACGTTGATCTCAAAAAACGAGAGCCAAAAGCAAAAAAAAGAAAGCTCAATATAGTGAGAATCGGAACCTCAGGAGGTTTACAAGAAGACCTTCCTCTTGATTCTCACCTTATATCAGATTATGCTGTTGGGCTAGACACGCTTATGTGCTATTATAATTTGCCTCAAGATGAATTTGAGCAAACAGTAGGTCGTGAACTAAAGGAATCAATAGGCCTACCCTTTGAACCGTATGTCGTTCGAGGCTCACAAACGCTTAAGGATCTGATGAAAGATGATATGGTGGTAGGTAATACAGTGACTTGCCCTGGTTTTTATGCACCTCAAGGGAGAAAGATAAGAGCTGAGCTCAAACTGCCTAAGCTCTTGGAAAAGCTGAATTATTACCATAAAGATAATTTTTGGTTAACCAACTTTGAGATGGAAACGGCCGGTTATTATGCCATGTGTAGATTGCTGGGGCATGAAGTATTGAGCGCCAATGCGATCATTGCCAATCGTATTCAGAACAAATTCTCCAAAAATCCTACAAAAGTTATTGACAGTCTGATAATTAAGGTTTTAGATAAACTGGTTTAAGCCTTCATATTTTTCATGCCAATGATCTGTCTTTTGGCAAAGGTAGGATCATAATTGTTGTAGAAGCCTGATAGAATTTTATGGGCAATATGCGATATGATGAGTTCTTCATCAGTTTTGCCTTTCTTTCCAATCCAAAATACACGATTAGGATGCTTCTTCATGTCTTCCACATATTCTTTGGCTTTCTGATATTGCTCATTA
>NZ_SMMD01000488.1 GCF_009711475.1 Fulvivirga aurantia | reverse complement strand
ATAAAATTTGATCGAACTAATTCCGGTTTTTACTACAACCTGGCCAGAAGTTACGAGGAGCTGGAGGATTACGAAAATGCCGTTGCCAGCTATACTCAGTGTTTGTATTTACGATATGATCACTTTAGACAGGTTCATTTAAGCAGAGGGCAGTGTTATTTAAAAATGGGTGAAAGAAAAAGTGCCCTGATGGATTTCAATAAAGTACTTAAGTTGGATAATAAAAATTTTATGGCTTTCTACCTGAGGGGGCAGTGCTATCTGCAGGACTTGCGATATATGCGAGCACTTCAAGATTTTAATAGCGCCATAAAACTGAAGCCTAATCACCTCAATGCGTACTATCACCGTGCAATTGCCAGTGCTCAAACCGGAGATCGGTATGGAGCATTAAGTGACCTTAATTATGTAATTAGGGAAAGCCCTAATTTTAGTAAGGCCTATTTTAATCGCGGAATCGTATTTCAACGCCTCAATAGATTTGATAAAGCAAAAATAGATTTTGATAAGACCATCAGTCTCAATTATCAAAAAGCAGATGTTTATATAAGAAGAGGTATTTGTAACCTTAGGTTGGGGCAGAAAGGTATGGCCTGTGAAGATTTTGATGCCATAGAACGCTTCGATAAACAAAAAGCAAATGCACTTAAGACGAAGTACTGTAGTTGACTTACCTAGTTGGGAAGAAAATAAAAAGGCCATTCCAATTTGGAATGGCCTTAGTTATTTATGGAAAAGAACGATTACTCTTCGTCTTTCTTCTCTTCTTTTTTAGAAGGCTTTTTCTTTTTCACTTTAAGTTTAAGCTCTTCACTTTTACCATCATGATCAGCTACTATCGTAGCGCCTTCTTCTATCTCACCTTTAAGAATCTCTTCTGCTACAGGGTCTTCAAGATACTTTTGAATGGCTCTGTTTAAAGGTCTTGCACCGTATTGAGGGTCATATCCTTTTTCAGATAAGAAATCTTTAGCTTTTGTAGTAAGCTCAACTTCATAACCTAGTGCATTTATTCTTTCGAATAGCTTGCCGAGTGTAAGGTCAATGATCTCGTGAATATGCTCTCTTGTCAATGAGTTAAACACAATCACATCATCAAGTCTGTTTAAGAACTCAGGACTAAAGGCCTTCTTGAGTGCACTTTGAATAGTGCTTTTCATCACTTCATCTTCGTTTTTAGAAGAAGAGGAAGGGGCGAAACCAATACCGGCTCCAAAATCCTTCAGATCTCTCACACCTATATTTGATGTCATTATGATGATTGTATTTCTAAAGTCAACTCTTCGACCGAGGCCGTCAGTTAAAATACCATCATCAAGCACCTGAAGTAATAAGTTAAATACATCAGGGTGCGCTTTTTCGATTTCATCAAGCAATACTACGCTGTAAGGCTTTCTTCTAACTTTCTCAGTTAGCTGACCACCCTCTTCATAACCAACGTAGCCCGGAGGCGCTCCCACAAGTCTCGATACTGAGAATTTCTCCATGTATTCACTCATGTCAATTCTCACAAGACTATCTTCTTTGTCAAATAAGTAAGTAGAAAGCTCTTTGGCCAATTCCGTTTTACCTACACCAGTAGGGCCTAAGAAGATGAACGAACCAATTGGCTTTTTAGGATCCTTCAGACCCACACGTGTTCTTTGTATGGCTTTAGTAAGCTTGCTTATCGCATCGTCCTGGCCAACTACTCTGCCCTTGAGCTCGGTAGTCATTCCTAGAAGTTTATTGCTTTCTTTTTGAGCGATTCGTTTAGTAGGGATACCTGTTACCATCGCGATTACATCAGCTACATGATCTTCGTTTACCGTGTAACGCTTGCTTTTGGTATCTTCTTCCCACTTAACTTTAGCCTGCTCTAGCTGATCAATAAGTTTCTTTTCTTTATCTCTCAGTTGGGCAGCCTCTTCGTATTTCTGGCTTTTTACGACCTTATTTTTTTCTTCCTTAATATCCTCAATCGCAGCTTCTAACTTTACAATGTTGTCAGGTACGTGGATATTATTGATATGTACGCGAGCGCCAGCTTCATCTAAGATATCGATAGCCTTATCTGGTAAGTATCTATCACTAATGTATCTATCAGAAAGCTTCACACATGCATCAATCGCCTCAGGCGTGTAGTTCACGTGGTGATGCTCTTCATATTTATTCTTGATGTTATCAAGTATCTGAATCGTTTCTTCAGGAGTAGTAGCATCTACCATTACCATTTGGAAACGCCTTGCTAGTGCACCATCCTTTTCGATATACTGTCTGTACTCATCAAGTGTAGTTGCACCGATGCATTGTATCTCACCTCGCGCTAAGGCTGGCTTAAACATGTTTGATGCGTCTAGCGAGCCGGAAGCTCCACCAGCACCCACAATAGTATGTAACTCATCAATGAATAGAATCACTTCAGGAGACTTCTCAAGCTCATTCATAACGGCTTTCATACGCTCCTCAAACTGGCCTCTGTATTTTGTGCCAGCTACAAGAGATGCTAAGTCAAGCGTCACAACTCTTTTGCCGAAAAGTACTCGAGATACTTTCTTCTGTACGATCCTAAGTGCAAGTCCCTCAGCAATAGCTGTTTTACCTACACCAGGCTCACCAATCAAAATTGGATTATTTTTCTTTCTCCTGCTTAAGATTTGAGCTACACGCTCTATTTCCTTTTCACGACCTACGATAGGGTCTAGCTTGTCATCTTCTGCGAGTTTGGTAAGGTCGCGACCGAAATTATCAAGTACAGGAGTACGAGATTTTTCTGTGCCACGCTTCTCTTTACCACTACCGCTACCACCGCTACCGAAGATCTTAGAAGAATCTTCGTCTGGCTCGTCTGTATCAGAAGATGCCATAGGATTTTCAGTCTGGTACTCCAAAAGCTCCTTCACAACATCGTAGTTCACATCAAATTTTTCTAAAATCTGAGTAGCTATGTTGTCTTCATCTCTTAGGATAGAAAGTAGCAGATGCTCTGTACCAATAAGCTGACTTTTGAAAATCTTAGCTTCGAGATATGTGATTTTTAATACTTTTTCTGATTGTCTGGTCAAAGGAATATTGGCCAGATTCTTAACGTCATGAGAGGCAGTTCCTTTTGAAACTTTCTCAACCGAACTGCGAAGCTCATCTAAAGAAATGCCAAGCTTTTTCAGCAAGCTGACAGCCACTCCTTCACCTTCTCTAATCATACCGAGTAGTAAGTGCTCCGTACCGATGTAATCGTGACCCA
>NZ_SMMD01000662.1 GCF_009711475.1 Fulvivirga aurantia | reverse complement strand
TTTTTTAGAAAATATTACACACTCATGTTTTCTGTATGTTATGAGTTGTTGAAGAAATCGGTTCTCAATACTTTAGTTTCTGACTTTTTGCTATGTGGAAGAACTACCTTAAAACCTCACTCCGAACCCTGATTACACAGAGGTATTATACCTTAAATAACCTCATTGGTCTCACTTTAGGCTTTTGTACAGCGCTTTACTTGTTTACCTATGTCACATTCGAGCGCGATTTTGACGTACACATTCCGGAAAGAGAAAACAAGTTGCGTTTAACCATCGACAAGTATAGAGACGGTGAAAAAATAACTTCTAGTGCAGAAACATATGTAGGTTGTGGGCCTGTTTTGTCTGAGAAAATACCAGAAATAGAAAGTTATACACGCACTTTCAACATGGCAATTCGCATGAATTCGGTCATAAGCTATAAGCGCAATGATCAGGAGCCCATCAACCTTAAACTAAAAGATTACTACTACGCTGACTCATCTTTTCTTAATTTTTTCGGTTACGACCTACGCTCAGGTGATGCTGCCACCGCATTGAATAATCCGGGGTCAGCAGTTATCACTGCATCCTTAGCTCATAAGTTTTTTGGTGAAGATGATCCGATTGGCAAAGTCTTGCATTATCAGGATGAAGATTTATTTGACGAGCTATATACCATCACAGGGGTCATGGATGACCCACCGACCAATACGCACCTACCATTTAGTTTACTATTTTCTTATAACAGCTTCGACACAAGGCCATACCCAGGCAACTACAAAGACTCCTGGAAGGCGAGAAAAGCATACACTTACCTCAAAATAAACCCTGAAGCCAACCTCTCCGCAATAGAAGAAAAAATGGCGTCAATCTTGAGTGAGCAAAAAGAGCAGCGGGCAGGAGCAGAAGAGGTTTTGAGCCTTCAGCCGATTACCGCCATTCATTTTAATACAACCCTAAGCGATGAGCCTGTACCTACTATTGACGCAGGCATTCTAAATTTTCTTGAAATTGTAGGCATTTTAATCATTGTAATCGCCTGCATCAATTATGTAAATCTATCAACCACATCACTATTAAATCAAACCACTGAAGTTGGTGTGCGCAAGGTGCTCGGTGCAGCAAAAAGACAGTTGATTCTGCAATATTACATCAGGTGTACGCTTATAAATGTTACCGCCATGCTCATTGCAGTTTTGCTGTTATTTTTACTTTGGCCATGGCTCAATCAGATTTCAGGTAGCAATATGCCTATGGCGCAGCTTACTCAACCATTGTTTATAAGTACGAGTCTGTCTCTTTTATTGTTGACTATCGTGGTAAGTGGTTTAGTGCCTTCTGTATTATTGGCATCATTTAATCCACTCAAAGCCATAAGTGGTAAACTCAAATCAACCAATGGAAAGGCTTACCGATTTGCGCTTATTGTTGCTCAATTTGCCATTTCTTTTTGCCTGATTATGGCTACAATCATTGTGCAGAAGCAATTGCATTTCATGCAAAATCAACAATTAGGCTTCGATATCAATCAGGTGTTGGTAGTAAGAGTTCCGGGTGTATTGCCGAAGGCCGATCGCTCAACCACTATATCAAATAGTTATGAGCAATTTATGACCAACAGTTTAAAGCATGCCTCCATAAAAGATGCTTCTGCCAGCCTAACCATCCCTGGTCATGAGCGTGCTTTTAGAACAGGCGCAAAGCTTCAAGGCTCTGAAACTACTTCAACGTTAAGGTTTAATGGTGCCGGCCCTTCTTTTATTTCAACCTATAATTTGGAAGTAATAGCCGGTAGAAATTTTAAAGAAAACAATGCTTACGATATCGATAGTGCCATAATATTATCGGTCTCGGCAGCCAAAACGATGGGGTTTAATGACCCTCAGGAGGCGATTGGTAAAGTCGTAGTGGTGCCAGCTTTTAGAATAACAGCTGAAGTGGTCGGTATCGTAAACGACTACAGGCTGGCTTCGGTCAAGTCTGAGACTGAGCCCATGGCCTTTTTATATTTTCTACCTTCATACACCAACTTCTTTAGCTTTAGATTAAATGGTAATACTCAAGCTGCCATGGAGCATATCTCATCGGCATGGGCTGCTACATTTCCGGGCAACCCGCTGGATTATTTTTTCCTGGACGACTTTTTTAACCAGCAATATAAGCAAGAGAAAAAACTGACACATTTATTTGGTGTATTTGGCACTCTGGCTATCGTACTCGCTGCTATGGGCTTGCTCGGGCTTTCTGCATTTATCGCTCAGCAGCGAACCAAAGAGATTGGTATTAGAAAGGCTCTGGGTTCCTCTTCTTTAGAAATATTTAAATTACTATCATCCCGATTTGTAGTCATGGTCTGCCTGTCATCACTGTTAGCAGCGCCTATTATTTATTACTTTTCTCAACAGTGGCTGAGTCAGTTTCCTTTGCAAACTTCCATTTCCTTTGCCCTATACTTTATACCTTTTATAATACTACTGATAATTACACTACTATCAATTAGCTACCAAACCATAAAAGTTGCCCGGCACAACCCTATCGATTCGTTGAGATACGAATAATTTTTTTGGGCGGTCTTTAGTTTTTTTATTGGCTTTATTAATATTGACCGTATTTTATCAATTAAACTATATCACACCCGCTATGAGAAATTCAGTTTTTACTTTTGTAATTCTTTTTTCAGCTTTTGCTTGTAATCAACAAGATAGTTTTAGTGATGAAACTGTTTCCGGATTGGCTGAACTACCAGCCAATGCCATTAAAGAACCTTATGAGGGCCACTCTGATTTGGTGAAAGTAACTATTAAAAATGGCGATGGATCATATAGCGAAGGCGACTATTTAGACGGAAAAAAACATGGCAGCTGGACGGAATATTATAAAGACGGCTTAGTAAAAAGTACCACATCATTCATTAACGGCAAAAAGCAAGGCGCGCATTTAGAAATATCTGACCGCGGACAATTAGACTTAAAATCATACTACCACGATGACAAGCTACACGGCAGCTGGGTGAAGTACAACAGAAATCGTGTGAAAGAAGAACGTCCTTATGAAAATGGTGCTTTGAGTGGTACCGTTAAAATCTTTTATGATAATGGCACGGCCATGGAAGAAAGTCCTTATGTGAATGGCAAAAGACATGGAGAGGCTATATGGTATGACAAAGATGGCAATGAAACCATTCGTTATGAGTATAAAAACGGTGAGTTAGTAAATAAAGACTGACTTAATGTCATTATTTAGTGATTTTACATCATTATTAGTGACATAATTGCCTGTTTCTACCTCAGATTTCACATTGGCATTTCACTTGATTCTTACTGAGTAATAATCTAAACCAATAAAATAAGGAGGTATATTATGACACTCATGAAAAGATCAAATGACTTGTTTCCTACTTTCTTTGACGATTTTTTCGGAAGAGATTGGTTTGCAAACGAATTGCAGAACAGGAGTACACTCCCTTCTGTAAACATTAAGGAAAGTGAAGACGCATATGCAGTAGAAATGGCTGCTCCAGGAATGGATAAAAAAGATTTCAAGGTAGAGTTAGACAACAACACTTTGACAATCTCATACGAAAAAGAAGAAAGTAATGAGAGTAAGCCTGAAGAAGGTAGATACACCAAGCGTGAGTTTAACTACCAATCTTTTAGCAGGTCATTTAATCTGCCAAACACTGTAGAGGCAGATAAAATTGAAGCTAAATACAAAGAAGGCATATTAACATTAAGTATTCCTAAGAAAGAAGAGGCTAAGCAGAAGCCTTCAAGGTTGATTTCAATCAGATAATTAAAATCACCTTCAATCACCAGAGGATGAGCCATTTAGCCGTTCATCCTCTTTTTTACATTACGTACAACAATTTGTCTACTTAGGCGTATTTATTACAACGTCAACGTCATGACATGATTTTAACCCGTTGTCAACCAGACACATTTTTAAAGAAACGGTTAAACAAAAATTACAATACGGATGAAGAGATTTAGTGCTTTAGTGGCGGCTGCTATATTAGGTAGCGTCATCACAGTTGGGACGTTCCAACTATTTGAAGAAAACAAAGAAAACACGAGTGTAAGAACGATAGAGAAAGTACCGGCTGTAAAAACAGCCTACTCAGTAAATGCTGATGGCGAGGTTATTCCATTAGACTTTACAAAGGCAGCTGAAAAAGTGATGCCGGCAGTTGTGCATATTCGTTCAGTTCAGAAATATAGTGGCAACTCTCAAATGCAGCAAATTCCAGAGCCATTTAGAGACTTTTTCGGGCCACAACAGAGACAAAGAGGCCCTAAACAAGGTAGTGGCAGCGGTGTAATCATCAACGCTGAAGGATACATCGTAACTAATAACCATGTGATAGAAGACGCAGATGAAATTGAAGTGACCCTGCATGATAACAGAAGTTACGTAGCCGAAGTGATCGGTACGGACCCGAATACTGATTTAGGACTGGTTAAGATTAAAGAGAAAGATTTGCCATACTTACCTATAGTAAACTCTAATGATGTGAAAGTGGGTGAGTGGGTATTAGCAGTTGGCAACCCTTTTAACCTTAACTCAACAGTTACAGCAGGTATTGTAAGTGCCAAAGGAAGAAGCATAGGTATCTTAAACAATGCCACACAGGAAAATCAAAATACCTCCATAGAATCTTTTATTCAAACAGATGCAGCTGTAAATCCTGGTAATAGCGGAGGTGCATTAACAAATCTGAATGGAGACTTAATCGGTATTAATACTGCAATTGCCAGCCCAACCGGAGCTTATTCAGGTTACTCATTTGCTGTACCGAGTAATATCGTAGCAAAAGTTATAGAAGACTTAATGACTTATGGTGTGGTGCAGCGAGGCTGGTTAGGTGTGACTATCGCTAACATTACAAGTGAATTTGCCCGAGAAAATGACCTGGAAACTATCAATGGCGCTTATGTAAGAGATATAAATGATAAAAGTGGCGCTAAAGATGCAGGTATCAAAGCTGGTGATGTAATTGTTAAAATTGACGGGGTAGATGTAAATAACACAGCAAACCTGATTGGTTATGTAGGTAGTAAACGACCAGGTGACAAGGTAAACATCATTGTCAACCGAGATGGTAAAGAAAAGGCTTTTGAAGTATTGCTCAAAAACAGAGAAGGTAACACAGAGGTAATTACAAAAAAAGAAGAAGACATGATTGCCAGCCTCGGCCTTGAACTCGAGCCTGTTGATCAGAAAACTTTGAAGCGATTAGAAATTGAGAGCGGTGTACGTGTGAAGTCTTTGAGTGAAGGTTCTGTAAAAAATTCGACTAACATGAGAGAAGGCTTCATAATTACC
>NZ_SMMD01000730.1 GCF_009711475.1 Fulvivirga aurantia | reverse complement strand
TATCTAAACCAATTTTCTTAAGTGCATCGATTACCCAGTCTTCGATTTCGTCAGTGAACTCGTCAAGATCTACATCTTCCTCCTCAGTAGCGCCAAGTTCTCTAAACACATCTATTTCTAAACCAACTAATCTGCTGGCTAGTTTAATATTTTGTCCGCCTTTACCAATTGCCAGTGAAACCTGATCTGGTTTTAAATAAACGGCTACACGTCCGTCATCACCGTCTACTTTCATGCTGGTAATCTTTGCAGGACTTAGAGCTCTAGTAATATAAAGCTCCATATTATCAGTAAAGTTGATTACATCAATGTTTTCATTTTGAAGCTCTCTAACTATACTGTGTATTCTTGATCCCTTCATACCTACGCAGGCACCTACAGGGTCAATTCTATCATCATAAGATTCTACAGCCACTTTTGCTCTCTCACCTGGCTCTCTCACCACTTTCTTGATGGTAATAAGGCCGTCATAAACTTCAGGTACTTCGCTTTCAAACAGTCTCTCTAAGAAAACAGGGCTTGTTCTAGACAAAATAATCTTTGGGTTACCATTGATCATTTCTACACGGTCAACGATAGCTCTTACCTGATCACCTTTTCTGAATCTATCTTTTGGTATTTGCTCATTTTTTGGAATTGAGATTTCATTTCCTTCACCATCGATAAGCAATACTTCTCTACTTAAAATCTGGTATACCTCACCAGAAATGATTTCACCTACAAGCTCCTTGTATTTTTCAAATAAGATATCCTTTTCAAGGTCTTTTACTTTTTGGATGAGCGTCTGACGTGCCGTCATTACAGCTCTTCGACCAAAGTCGAATAGTGTAATTTCTTCTGCTACTTCTTCACCAATTTCAAAGTCAGGCTCAATTTTTCTAGCTTCTTTTAAGCTGATCTTGTCATGATCCCAAATGTCTTCAGAGTTATCGTCAACAATTTCTCTGAACCTCCAGATTTCTAAATCACCTTTGTCGGCATTTATAATAATGTCAAAGTTCTCATCTGTTTCAAACTTCTTTCTGATCATCGTTCTGAAAACGTCTTCCAGAATTCTGATCATTGTCGGTCTGTCAATGTTCTTTTGTTTAGCAAAGTCTGCAAATGACTCAATTAATACTGCAGCATCCATCTTTGTTTTTATTTAAATGAAATCTGAACAATAGTTTTTTTAATATTCAAAAGTGGCAAAGTCACTTCTTCTACCTCTTTCTTTTTGCCTTTTCCTTTCGTAACCTCCAGCGTCAGACTTTTGTCGTCATATGCCTTAAGTTCACCTTTTACATCTTTTCCATCATCAAGGCTCACTTTTACGGTGCGACCAATGTTTTTCTGAAACTGACGGTCCATTGATAAAGGAAAATCTACTCCAGGAGATGAAACTTCAATGCGATAAGCATCACTTATCAAATTACTTTCTTCTATCTCGTTACTGACAGCACGGCTTAGGTCTGCGCAATCATCTATGTTTACGCCCTCATCACCGTCTAAAAGAATCAGGACTTTGTTAGGGCCCTTTTTGCTAGAAATAATGACATCCACCAAAAAGTGACTTTCATCACTGAGGTGTCGGTTGGCTATTTCTAATATTTGATCTTTCAGGTTTGTCATCATGGAATATGAAAAGAGGGGGCTCTGGCCCCCTCTGAAACAATTTCTATATTTCGATGCAAATTTAAGTCAATTTTGTTTGCTTTACAAACCATAGCAGAAAACATAATTTTTAACCCAACAGTGCGTTTAGTTCTATGCACCGATTTAACCTCTAAAGAATGAAGTTCATCAATAAAAATAAGATCGTAGTGGCCCTGCTTTTAACTGTTTTGTGGTCTTGCGACAGTAACAAGAAAGCGGAGAAAGAAGTGTCCTCAAAAGAGGGAAAAGTGGTTAACGTGCCAAATTTCAATGCTGATAGTGCCTACAACTTTGTTGAAAAGCAAGTGGCTTTTGGCCCTCGGGTGCCCGGTAGCGAAGCACATAAAGAGGCAGCAGTATATTTTATAGAAAAGTTTGAGTCTTATGGTGCTAAAGTACAGACACAGGATTTTGAGGTGACTACATTTGACAATCAAACGGTTCCGTTAAGGAATATTATTGCCAGTTTTAATCCAGAAAAGAAGAAAAGAGTACTATTAGCGGCTCACTGGGATTCCAGACCATTTGCTGACAAAGATACGGAGCGTCAGTTCGAGCCTATTGATGCAGCAAATGATGGGGCTAGTGGGGTAGGTGTTTTGTTGGAGCTAGCAAGAGTAATCGGCAATAACACACCTCCGGAAATCGGAATTGATATGATTTTATTTGATGGAGAAGATTGGGGTAATGATACTTCAACGCAAGATCCTGTTGAGCTACGTGATGGTTGGGATAGCTGGTGGTGCCTTGGTTCGCAATATTGGTCTAAAAATAAGCATGAGGCCGGGTATTCTGCATATTATGGAATTTTATTAGATATGGTTGGTGCTAAGGGGTCTCAATTTCATATGGAAGGAGGCTCGATGTATTATGCGCCTGGTGTAATGCAAAAAGTGTGGAACAGAGCTCATAAACTTGGTTTTGGTAGGTATTTTGTAAAAAACACTATCGATGGAATTACAGATGACCATGTTTTTGTAAACGAATATGCTAAAATCCCTATGATTGATATTGTACATTATGACCCTGAGCATGGTTATTTTGGAGATTACCACCACACGCACAAAGACAATATTGGAATAATAAGCGAAGAAACATTAGAAGCCGTTGGGGAGACTGTTTTGCATGTTTTGTATCACGAATAAAGTAGCAAATGAATTAAATCAAAAAAGGGCAGAAGTTACTTCTGCCCTTTTTTGATTTTACTGGTTTGAGTCTATCGTTTTATAAATTTAGTTATCACACTATTCTCACCATCAGTAGCCTGTATGAAATAAACACCGGCTTTAAGGTCACTTACTGCAATGGTGCTCTGGTTGCCTGTTGTTTGTCCAGACTTCCATACTTTACCAGAAACATTGATGATCCTATATGAAACAGCGCCCATTTTTCCTGTAAATAATTTCAGGTTATCAAGTGCTGGGTTAGGATAAACACTAAAGCCATCTGGTTTTACCCCTTCAATTACTGAACTGTTGGATGTTAAAGCATAATTAGATACCGCACCACCCACACAGAAATTGGTAGTTTCTGATGAAGCGAAGTTGCCGCCTGAAGCTAAAACTGTACCGCCATCTCTTAACTCATAAGAGCCGCTACCATACGCGCAGCAAATACCATCACCATATGTATCATTGATGACGAAATCATAGCAGCCGTCTGATAATGTTATAGTTTCAGTTACGGTTGATCCATCTGGTTGGGAGCCATATGTTCCTCCGGATGCAATTACCGTAGCCCCACCTCTAATTTGCCAGCTCGTTTCTTCAGGGTAGTTGTCTAAGACAATAGTGAGGGTCACATCAGTGGTTCCTGCGCCTGCACTGAGTGCTAAATTGTCAACAGCCATATCTCCCTGCCATGTGGTACCGGTAGTACCCACATATCTTAGCTTGACTGAGCCACCTGCATAAGCTGTTAGGTCCACATTTCCGTTTAACCAGTTATTTCCCTGATTACCAGATCTAGACCATACAGAAGTCCATGAGGTGCCATTAGTAGAAGCTTCTAACCTTAAGCTACCCATGGCCGAAGAACCGTACATGTGATACTTAAATGTGAAGCTAGCACTTGACACACCTGAAAGGTCGAAAAAAGGACTTTCTATTATGGTGGTTTTGTTAGAATAGTTAGGGCTACTTGATTCTACATAGATGTAGAAACTACCCTCACTTGCTGAAGAAGGCCCGGTGTTGCTTGAAGGTGTGCCACCTGATCTTCTAGTCCAGTTGAAATCATCACCGGAAACATTTGTCCAGTCGCCAAATCCACTTTCAAAGCCTTCTGCGTATGGAAGTGAAGAGCCATCTGCCTGCGTTGTAAAGCTTGTTGTGGCAGCAGCTGATTCATTGCCTGCGGCATCTTTTGCTTTTACGCTTATTGCATAAGATGTCCCTGCTGTTAATCCTGAAAGCGAGTAATTTGTATTAGCCGTATTTCCATCTAAAGCTCCATCGACATACACATCGTAACCTGTTACTCCTACATTATCTGTAGATGCAGTCCAGGTGAGGTCTGCAGTAGTTTTGGTAATGTTTGAAGCTGCCAGATTTGTCGGTGTAGAAGGTGCCTGGGTGTCTCCACCTGATCCTCCAGATAATCCAAAGTTATCAATAGCAATATCACCTTGCCATGAAGATCCGGAAACGCCATTAAATCGAAGAAGCAGTGTACCACCTGCGTACGAACTTAAATCGATATCTGCATTATTCCATGCTGAGCCTTGGTCTCCCGATCGTGACCATACAGAAACCCAGTTGTTTCCATTATCATTACTCACCTCAAGGGCAATGGTACCTACAGCATTACCAGTCATGTGATAGTTGAATGAAGCAGACGCCCCTGTTTGACCAGATAAATCAAAACAAGGAGAATTTAAAATAGCTCGCTTATTTGGGAATCCTGTGCCATTGCCTGATACTTCCATGTATATGTAATAAGTGCCATCAATGGCACTTGCAGGGCCCGTATTACTTGACGGTGTTCCATTTGCATCAATCGTCCAGTTGAGGTCATCGGCTGTTGACTGTGACCATAATCCTAAAGTATTTTCAAAACTTTCGGCATATGGGTAAGCTGTAATACCGCCAACGCAATTTGTAGAGGCTGTGGTAAAATTCACTGAGGAAGAGTAGGCAGAAGTAGAGCTATCAGGACACTTACTTCTCACTTGCGCTTCATATTGCGTTTCGCTACTCAAACCACTAAGGTTGGTTGAATTGGTACCGATATCGCTCACAGTAGACCACGTTGAAGTTCCTACTTCTCTATACCTTACATCATAAGTTGCGCCAGCTACGGTATTCCAACTTAAAGTAGCAGTAGTTGTACCTATGTTAGACGCCCCCAGGCCTGATGGAGTAGTGGCATTACAAACTACAGGTGTGCCGGTAAGGCCTGTTACGATGAGTGTGTAGTTTTGTGAGCCACCAGATAAAGAACCCTTGTGAGTTACTGTGATTGTATATGAGCCCGAAGCACCAGCTACATCAACTCTTTCGAATGGGTCCACATTGTTATCTCCCTGACTATTGGTGTTTACACCAGTAAGCTTGTAAGGTGTAAATGTAGAACCACCTTTAGTTACTCTTATATCCAGGTCATTTACCAGTACAGGTGTTGTAAGATTGGTAGTTCCTGTATTTGCAGTACCTGCAGGATCTGTCCAGGAGATAGAGGCCATCAAAGGATTAACACCATCAGAATCTACCGTAATTTGATAAGACTGGCCTGAGTTGAGTGTAAGCTCTTCTATTTTAGATTCACTGCCTTCTTGCGTAATAACCTGCGCAGCGGCTTTGGCATTTAATAAGCCCCAGCCATAAATAACATCAGGACCAGAAGAGCCCGCATCATCAGCTGTGTGCAGCGCCAGACCTTTCAAAGAGGCAGCTCTCATAAAGCTTCCTTTTACATTGTTATAATGCTCCTGAAGCAAAAGAAGTGTTCCTGCAACATTTGGAGATGCCATTGATGTACCTGAAATGGAATTATAAGCCACATCACTATTATCATAAGTAGAGTATACGCCTGTACCATTACCGGTTATATCAGGTTTAATTCTTAAATCATCAGTGGGTCCCTCACTACTACTGCTATTTATAGTTACACTGTTAAGTGATCCGTCAGCTGCAATGTTGGCATCTTGCCCATTGGCTACTACCATGTTATTTTTTGCTGTAGAGTGGCCACTCAATTTGTCATAAGAAGAATTGCCATTTAATGGGGCCCCGTTGGAAGAATTATCATTTCCATCATTACCGGCTGCCACCACCATAAGGTAATAGGGTGAGTTGTACATTAGGTTATCCCAATCACGAGACTCATCGATGTATGCGCCAAAGTACCAGTCTGGTATGAGGCTGGCACGATATCCGTAACTATGATTAGAAATAAGCATACCTGCCGAGGCTTCAGATGTAGCTTCTGATAAATCATTGTTCCAATCATGCGTTAAAGCTCTTGCATGGTGGGCCATACCTTTAGCAGCAGGTTGTACCCCTGATGCCACGATAGTACCGGTTACATGTTGGGCATGAAAGCTATTTCCATTTAATGAAGTGACGCCATCATTTATCGATACCCTGTTGGTACCGCCCGTTCCGTCAAATTCCTGGTGAGATGGGCGAGTAGGGCCACCATCCCAAACATGAGCAGTCATGTTAAGCCCATTTACACTGAGGCCGAGGGAACCTCCTGAATGTAGGTGGTCAGCTCGGGTAGACCTTGCAGCATCTTCATTATAGATGGTGTAATAAACGGGATGACCATCTTTAGACACTGCGATAAGTTCGTCAAACGTACCGTCATCATTTGATTTTAAGACATCCCAGCCTCGTTCAGCGGCCATTCGAAGCGCTTCTTGCTTTTGTAAATCTGCTTTTCTGGCAAATTCTGTCTTTAACTTAGTAAGCTTTGTCTGATCATATCGGTTGCTAATCTGCTGTTTTTGCATCTGGGTCTGTGCAAAAGCTGTAGAAACCGAAAATAGGAAAATTGTGAGCACTGCTTGCCAGTGCCTGGTAGATGTTTTCATGTGGTTTGTGGTTTAGGTTGAGAATAATAAGCAGCAGTTCCGTATGAATCTACTGAAAGCTTAATATACAAAATATAAGTTTGTAAAAAAGACC
>NZ_SMMD01000630.1 GCF_009711475.1 Fulvivirga aurantia | reverse complement strand
GTATCGGGCTTTTCTTAATAGCTTTTACAAGCTGTGAGAATGATAGTGCAGTATCACCTAACATGGCACCAAACCCCACCGGGCAAGGTGGATCGATGGCTAGATTTACTGTGATCAATGATTTTCTGTATGTTGTCGATAACTATAAATTAAACAGTTTCAGTATTACCGATCCTATGGCACCGGAGCTTGTTGAAACTAGTACTATCGGTTGGGATGTAGAGACAATCTTTGCCATGCGTAATATGCTTTTCATCGGTACGGCTACAGGTATGCATATTTATGAGATCAACGAAGAGGGCATTCCTGAATATGTCTCCCTTTATGAACATGTATTGTCATGCGACCCTGTGGTGGCACAGGATACATTAGCATATGTAACCTTACGATCGGAAACCAACTGTCGTGGGGTCAACAGACTCGATATTTTAGACATCAGCGATATTGCAGACCCTAAGCTATTGCATAGCAAAGACATGCTTAACCCACACGGATTGGGTATAAGCGATTCTCTTTTGTTTATCACAGAGGGCGATCACGGCCTCAAAGTGTTTGATGTAAACACTCCAAATGATTTAGAGCAAATTGCTTTTTTCTCCGATATTAAAGCGTTTGACGTAATCCCTAATTCTAATATACTCATCGTTACCGGGGCAGATGGCATACGCCAATATGATTACAGCGATCCCACCGATATTAAATTACTAAGCACAATACCAGTGGAGGTGGAGTGATTGTCGTTTTTAAACGAAAAGGTCAATCACGGTTTTTAAACGGGTGAGTTTCTTGAACAATATTGTTTAAGTTTAATTATTAAACATAACCCGTGACCCTTTCTACTGAAAACATACTACTTGTTGGCGCAGTACTGCTTTTCCTTAGCGTAATTGCAGGAAAGACTTCTTATAAGTTTGGAGTTCCTACACTTATTTTGTTTTTGGCAATAGGTATGCTTGCCGGGTCTGAAGGGTTGGGAGGCATTTATTTTGATGATCCGAAACTTGCCCAATTTATTGGAATCGTTTCTCTCAATTTCATTCTATTTTCAGGGGGTTTAGATACCAATTGGAAAGCAGTTAAACCCGTCTTAACTCAGGGTTTGATACTTTCTACATTAGGAGTTTTTATCACAGCTATCACCTTGGGGGTGTTTGTCTATTATATCACTGACTTTACGTTATTAGAAGGGCTATTGCTAGGGGCTATCGTATCTTCTACAGATGCAGCAGCGGTTTTTTCAATCTTACGCTCAAAAAATCTCTCACTCAAATCAAATATAAGACCTACGCTTGAGCTGGAAAGTGGTAGTAATGACCCTATGGCTTATGTTTTGACAATTGCGATTCTAGGTCTGGTGGTAGATGATTCACAAAGTATTTGGGAAACAATTCCATTCTTTTTAATGCAAATGGTGCTTGGGGTAATTGGAGGAATTGTTTTTGCCTATCTAGGTAAAGAATCAATCAATAAAATCAAGTTGGGATTTGAGGGATTATATCCTGTATTAGTCATAGCTATTATGCTAATTACCTTTTCTGTGACAGATGCTATGGGAGGTAATGGCTTTTTAGCAGTTTATTTATGTGCTGTATATCTGGGAAATCATGATTTAATCCATAAAGGTACTATCATAAAGATCTTTGATGGGCTGGCCTGGTTGATGCAAATTGTACTTTTCCTTACGCTGGGCTTGCTCGTATTCCCTTCTCAAATAGTGCCTTTGATCGGGCTTGGTATTCTGGTTTCGCTGTTTCTTATCTTCATAGCCAGACCGTTAAGCATCATGCTGTCTCTCGCCATGTTTAAAATGAAAATGCGGAGAAGACTGTATATTTCATGGGTGGGATTGAGAGGTGCTGTGCCTATCGTATTTGCAACTTACCCTCTTATTGCCGGAGTTGAAAAAGCTAATATGATATTTAATTTGGTGTTTTTTGTGGCTGTAAGCTCTGTGCTCTTACAGGGAACAACACTTACTATGCTTGCAAATTGGCTAAAGGTAGGTAAACAGGAAGATGCTAAAATAGAGCCTGCAGATATCATAGTTTCTGATCGCGTTAAAACGATTCTGGAAGAATTTTTATTAACAGAAAAAAGTGGCGCCATAGGTAAAAGAATTGTTGACCTAAACTTCCCCAAATCTGCCATTATAGCTATGATTAACAGAAAAGGGAAATTTATTACTCCAAACGGGGCTACAGAATTACAACATTTGGATAAACTAACCGTACTATCCAATGACGAGGAAACTATGAAACGAGTTAGAACGACACTGAGTTAGCTTTGAATAACATAACTACATATAAAACTAAACTAGCCAGATTAAATTTTTTACTGGTTCTTTTATTATTGGTAGGAGCTGTTCACGTCCCAGTTACGGTTGAGTCGAGAGGTCATTCACAAGAAATCATCCAATCACCAGCTAATGTAGATTTCCAATCTATATTTCCATCTAAACTATCCTTCGACTCTGCGAAGGGGTTGAAGCAACACAATGACCTGACTAGTTGTTCTTCGAATGAATTTAACCTTCGCCAAGCCTATAACTGTACAGTAAAAATTTTTGAAAAGCCTTCTTCCATTATTTGGGGAGGCATCATTAAAAAATTACTATTCCCTTTTCACTCCCATGATTAATGTGATTGACCTTCATTTTCCCAGTACAGAAGTTTAATTACAAAAAATATTATTTCATGGAATTTACAATCTATTTAATAGGTCTGGCGGCCTTATGCGCATTTGTTGTGCCCTTTCTATATGTCAGGTTTGGGCAAAAAAAAGATTTAGATCGCCTTACCTACCTTTTCTTCAATCAAACAAACATTTTTAATCTGGATGTTGCTGTGCATGATTTTTGGAATCTAAGCTACGGCATTGGCATTGATCGTAGTCAGTGCAAAGTGTTGTACTTGAGCATGGCCCGGCCAACTGATGATGTATTGATTGATTTATCGCAGATCGCATACTGTGACGAGCAAATTATAAAAGATAAGAAAGGTGGTTTTACAAACTATGCGGGCCTGGTTTTAAGTGATGCAGATGGTGTACCTGTTTATGATTTAGAATTTTACAGCGCAGAAAAACCATATGCACTCAATAACGAGTTACAACTGCTAAGCAAGTGGAAACTACTGCTTAGAGAAGTGTTGAGTTGTGATGCATAGAGTCAAAAAGTCGACCAGACCTTCTAGGCCGGTCGACTCTCAAAAATAATTCTTATTCTCCTTTAGTTTAAAGATCATCACTCCATTAGAATTTTCATCGGGTCTGGCGCTTAGAAAGCAATTTCCTCCATCCTGACGGTTCAATTCTACGGCTACAGCCTCGTAATCGGCTGGTTCTTCATCGAGAAATACCACAGGTGTCTCGTAATAAGCTTTAATAGCTTCTACGGCCTGCTTATGATCAGAATAGGCACCAAGTATGTGACCAAAGCCATGGCCGTCACCTTCAATGCATATAAAACTATATTTGCTCATGCTCATAAGTCTTTACCTTCTATTCTATTCAAGCTCTGACCATTCCAATAAATTAAAATAGCCGACACTATTACTCTCTCCCCTCCAACTCCGGCAACTCTATCGCATCAAATGGGCTAGGCTCAGCCATGAGTTTTTCAATCTCCTCTGATTTTCTTGGAGCTTTGTCTGATAGTAATTCGCAGCCATCTTTCTTTATGAGAAAGTCGTCTTCTATTCTCACGGGTATGTTCCACCATTTTTCATCTGCTGGGCTACCCTCAGTGATGTAGATGCCCGGCTCAATAGTGATTACCATATTCTCTTCAAGCTTTATATACTCACCGTTGTCATGTACATCGAGCCCGATATGATGGCAGCACCCATGTGGGTAATAACGATTTCTCCCTGTTTCAGGGTTTTCGATGTCTTTTTGATTAGTGCTACGGTATAACCCCAAGTCAACTAAGCCCTGATTAATAACTTCTGCTGTGGCTAAATACAGGTCTTGAAAAGAAGTGCCTTCCTTGCAAATCTTCCAGGCTGCTTCCTGTGCCTCATACACTAAATCATAAATAATTTTCTGTTCTTCAGTAAACTTTCCGTTTACCGGTATGGTACGGGTAACATCTGCTGTATAGCCATGATACTCCGCGCCCAGGTCCATGAGTATCAATTCTCCATCTTCAATCTTTGGCTTATAGTTTTCTATGTAATGTAAAACACAGCCGTTGTGTCCTGCGCCTACAATACTTGGGTAGCCTTCATATTCAGCTCGGTATTTTTTAAAAATAAACTCGTGCAAGCCCTGAATTTCCGTTTCAGACATACCCGGTTTCATAGCCTTCATTACCTCAGCCTGCGCCAGTGTTGATATGTCTACAGCTTTCCTAACCAGGTCAAGCTCTTCTTCAGTTTTTATGCCTCGTAGCTTTGCCATCATCTTATCAAGCCTTGTTACATCAATGTTGGTTTTCTTAGGCTCAATCGTGAGGTCGTCAGTTTTATACTGTACTTTTTGTTTAAACTGCGCTACAAGTTCGTATAGGTCTCCCTTCTCTTTATGGTCACGGTAGTCATCAAAAAAGTCGTAAAAAAGCACTTTATTAAATTGAGAAAAATCAAGGTTGAAATCTTTAAAGTCTTTGCCCTCAAAGGCTACTGTGATGTCTAATTTTTCTTTAGCCCCATCTATGCCTAATCTGGCTCCGTCATACATCTCTGCCAATGCATTTCTTTGCCTTACGAAGATCACCTCATCTGTCTCAGAACCATTTATATCGATTTCATTTTTGAAAATGAGTAATAAAGCATGCGGCTCTTTATGACCAGTGAGATAGAAAAAATTAGGATCCTGATGGTAAACATAACTTACGTCATTTGCTCGGTTACGAATAGGGTTAGAAAAGAATACAGCAACAGAGTTCTTA
>NZ_SMMD01000833.1 GCF_009711475.1 Fulvivirga aurantia | reverse complement strand
TACGTCATTTGCCCAGGATAAAATCTATAAAAAAGACAAATCAGTTATCGAGTGTAAAATCACAGAGATCGGTCTTGATGAGATAAAATATCGTGAACCTGATATGCCAGAAGGACCAATCATCTCAATAGCAGTAGATCGATTGCTAAAAATTGAACTCAGCAATGGCCGTGTGATTGAGTTTAAAGACCCTTTGACTGACCCGGCCTCATATACCGATGACCGGAAATCAGCTATTAAACTAAATTTCTTTTCCCCGCTTTTTGAAAACCTTGCCTTCTCTTATGAGAGAAATATAAAACCCGGCCGAAGCTTTGAGTCTGAGTTGGGGATTATAGGTATTGGCTTTGACACAGATGAAGAAAGTAAAAGCAACGGTGCGTATGTATCGGCAGGTTATAAATTTATGAGAACACCTGACTTTTACACTACCAGATATAAATACGCCCATATACTAAAAGGCTCGTATATAAAGCCACAGCTACTTTTGTCAGTCTATAGAAATAGCTTCGAAGGCTACAGTTGGTTTTATAATCGCACCGTGAAGACAGAGAGAGATATAGTTGCAGGGGCTGTGGTGATCAACATCGGTAAGCAAATCATTTATGACAATTTCTTTTTAATAGATTTTTCATTTGGTCTGGGGTATGGCTTTAGCAACCAAAATACAATTGACAACTCAGATGTTTATGATTACCGGGCCAATCATTACGGATTTATACTTGGTGACTCTGCCACTCCGCTGGCGGTTACAGGCCGACTGAAGATTGGTGTATTACTCAAATAAATTGATTCACTATATCAGCGCAATAGTTGCCTTTTTTCCTGCATTGGGGACTGAGTTCTACAACTTTACATAGAGATTCTTAAAATCTAGCTTAAAACCGCTATCGGCAAGGTTTATGCAATTATTTTGGCATGAAAACGATAGCCAAAACCTTATTATTATTCTGCTCATTATTTGCCATTAATACCACGTATGGCCAGTCAGCAAAAACTGACTTACAAGATTTCATTAATTCAAAAGTGATTAAAAAATCTAATGAGCATGTCATCATAGCCTGCAATACAGATCAGGATTTTCTGGAAGAGAGAACAGTAAAACTTAAGGTTGAGAAAAAAAGAAACTACCCCGGACAATTGGGTTGCTGCAACTACGTGCAATGGCAAATGGTGGCCAATGGTAAGTTTATCTGGACCGATATGGATGTGTGTGACAGAAAATACGACAAATCATACTACACCAACATTACCACTGTAAATATAAAAAACAACGGGGATGAGCTGATCTTAGATTTAAAGCGTGATGGCGTAAGCTTCGTTTCGTACCAAATTTTAGAAAAAACGCAGGAACCTACAGTAAATGGTAAAGATTTAGTAGATGTAATTACACTTAAGCAGATAGCTAGTAGATAATCAAACAACACTTTTAAAATATAACCTCTGACCAAGCGAAAAAGGGCTGACTCCACGAGTCAGCTTTTTTTATTTGTCTGACGATTATCAGTTGGTGGGTTGACCCGCATCATCGTAAATATTTGCGAGGGCTTATAAATTTAAATAAAAAAAGGCCATGCAAAATTTACAGAAAATACTGATACCCACCGATTTTTCACCGGTGGCCGACAATGCACTTGTATATGCTATCAATTTGGCAGAAAATATCTGTGCACAGCTTTACATCCTTCATGTAAAAGACGAATCTGCGGAGCGTCAGTTTGACGTTGAAGAAAAGTTTAACCACATCAAACATCATTATCTTTTTAATCGAAAGCTAAATGTTGAATTTATAGAAAGAGAGGGCAATGTTGTCTCTTGCATAAAAGATACAATTGCTCAAACCAAAACTGACCTGACCATAATGGGCATCAAGGGGTTTGGAGACAGAGACCTGGTTATTGGCAGTGTTACTGCTGCGGTGATCGATTCCCCTCCATGTGCATTGGTGGTGGTTCCTCCTAAAAGCACTACGCTCAATCCAAAACATATTGCTATTGCTGCCGACTACCTGGCTATGCCTCAATCTTCAGAACTATATGTTATCAATTATATTTCAGAAGCATTTAACTCAAGGGTAGATATATTTCATGTAGACCAACCTGAGTTAGTGGCTGTTGGTGACGATAACGAATCCAAAATAAGAAAGAGCTATGACAAGCTATTTTCTTATAACCTGCACACCTTTAGCCAGGTAGAGGGGGAGCATCTGGTTAAAACAATTGCCGACTATGCGATTGGTAACGACATAGATTTACTTACCGTTTTACATAATACCACGAGACATAAAGATTCGCACCAACGTAGTGTTTCCAAACAGCTCGCATTTCTTGCTAAATCACCATTACTCATTATACCCGTAAAATAAAATGGAGTTATTCAACAAAATTATCGTCCCGGTAGATTTTTCTACCTGCAGTAAAAACGCACTAAATATAGCGGGTGACTTCTGCAAAAAGTATAACACATCTCTCACGGCCCTCAACGTGCTCAACATTGGTGACACCGTAGTTGGAGACGAAGAAAAAGCCTTAAGAGAAAATCGCGATAAGCTCGAAGCCTTGTGCATAAGCTTAAAATGTGATTACGACATTGAAATAAGAACCGGCTTGCCCTATGAAGAGGTGGTAAACATGGTGAAAGAAGGAGATTATAGTCTCTGCATCATGGGCACCAACGAAAAACATGGCATTTTATCTGAGCTTACCGGTACCGTAGCCTTAAAGGTCATGCAACATTCACCTATTCCGGTACTAATAGTACCTGGGAATAAATCGCTCAATCAAATAGAGAAAATTGCTTTTGCTACCGATTTTAAGAAGCTAAACGACAACAGCCTTTTAAATCATATTAGGGCCTTGAGTATCGCTTGTGATGCCGAGCTGCATTTGCTAAATGTTACAGAAGAGCCTGAAAAAGTAACAGCAGAAGAAGCCGATGAAGCCATGAACTTACATGAATATCTTTTCGATGTAAATCATGCCTTCTTTTTTGCGCAAGAGTCTGATCCTGTAGAAGGCATTATGAACTATGTGAAAAAGAAAGACATCGACATACTTGCCATGATGCCACGCAAGCATACATTCTTTCATTCGATCTTTAATGATAGTCTAAGCGAGCGCATTGCGATTCACTTATCAGTGCCACTATTCTCTATTCATGAATAGTAATTGGCAAGCATAGCACCGGAATATTTACATTAGCTATAATATTCTCAGTTAAACTCCCGGCCACAGCAAGGTCTATACCCTTGCGGCCGTGGGTATTCATAATGACAATGTCTACACCATAATCCTTGCAGTAGTTTGTAACGCCTGACTCAAACTGATAATCATTGTAGATTTGGGTATTTGTAGTAAAATCAAAATCGGCCTGGAAGGTTGATAAACGCTTTTGAATAACCCTTGTGGAGTTAAAGTTTAATGGGGTATTGATAAAAGCCAGGTTGAATCCGGCTTTAAATAACTTCACAAAATCAGTCACTGCAGGTTCCGTGCTTACATTCTCACGACTAAAATCTGATATAAGGGCTATTTTATTTACCTCCTTTATCCGCTCTTTGACCACAAGCACAGGAATCTTTGAAAACCTAACGACTCTTTGGGTATTGGTGCCAACAAAATAATCTTTGAGGTCATGGGCCCCATGACTACCCATAATTATCAGATCTATAGCTTCATCGTGAGCAAACTGATTGATAAAGTCTTTGTACTCATTATAGTGAATGTGAGATGACGTTTCTACATCTACCTTTTCGGCCTGTGACTTCCATTCTTTGAGCTTTTCTTCTATTCGCTCAACTTCTTTTGTAGTGGCAGGGTACATGCTTTGTCTCCTTTTGTCGTTGGAGGTGACCCAATCAATAGGCAAGGTCATTAGATGAAGGAAAACTACCTCTGCGCCAGATTTTTGAGCCATATCTATAGCTACATGAGAAGCATTTTGAGCACAATCTGAGAAATCTGTTGGAACTAAATATTTCATATCGATACAGTTTTTTTATTTCAATATCGCTATGTCAGCTCCTATAAGTCATGATGTGTATCAATTCGTCAACTGAAAAAAATCACCCTCTATGGGAATAACGGTAAAGTGGTGCCGCTCATTTGATGTAACAATTGTTACGCTACTGCACAATTCGGTCTGGTAAATTTGATACCTATTTAACCTGATAACCTAATGATGTATCGCTTTTCAATTTTCGTTACTTTATTGGTCTCATGCGCGCTGATACCTGCTAAGTCGCAAGACCACACGACCCAAACTCCAAATAAAAGAATTGCACTATACCTCGGCCATACACTCATACCTGAGGTGAGGTCAGAAAAACGATTTGTCATCCCTTCCTGGGGACTAGATCTTGATTATTGGTTTAATCCGAAAATTGGCTTAGGTCTGCATAGTGATATTGAACTTGAGACCTTTGTTATAAAATCAGAAAAAACTGAGGAATTGGAAAGAAACTATCCGTTGGTTCTGACTCTGGACGCTTTGTACAGCCCAATTGAAGGTTTGATTTTGCAGGTAGGCCCCGGAGCTGAAGTGGATCGACAGAAAAGCTTCTTTCTTGTAAGAATGGGCATAGAATATGAAATACAGCTCACTCATCACTGGGATTTGTCCCCCACCATATTTTATGATCACAGGATATATAATTTTAGCACATGGACCTTTTCATTAGGAGTTGGCAAACGATTTAATTAATTTCTATAAATCATCTGCAGGATGCTCAAAACAAGCAAGTATCGAGGGAGTGGTGCATTATGACATGTAATTGGTTAAAATACCATACTTAATCAACCATTTTGACAGGTGATACATCTCATAATATAATACGAGAAAAGTCAGAGTAGATGTTTTCAAACTAATCTTAATTGAGCCATGGATGTTCGTTTAAAATTTCTCGGTGGAGCGCAGACTGTCACAGGTTCTAAATACTTACTACAAACCACAGGTTTCACATTACTTGTGGACTGCGGTCTTTTCCAGGGTTTGAAAGAGCTTAGACTTAGAAACTGGGATGATTTCACTGAAGATGCTACGAAAATAGATGCTGTGGTACTAACCCATGCGCACATCGACCATAGTGGCTATCTGCCAAGGTTGGTAAAACAGGGTTTTAATGGCCCTGTATATTGCACCAATGCCACCGCTTCATTGCTTGACATCATGTTGCGTGATGCCGCCAAACTGCAGGAAGAAGAGGCTGAATTTGCCCGTAAAAAAGGGTACTCAAAGCATGACCAGCCCTTGCCGCTATTCAACACGACAGATGCAGAGACAGCGCTCAGTCTCATCAAATCTTTTGAATACGATGAAACAGTAGCACTTTGTAATCATATTTCAGCTAGTTTTTTTGACGCAGGTCATATTCTTGGCTCTGCAATTGTCAAGTTTATAATACAAGGTGACACACAGGAAAAATCTATTGTTTTTAGTGGAGACCTCGGCAGATATAATCAGCCTCTGCTACGAGATCCGACAGGCATAAATTCGGCAGATATTTTATTTATAGAATCGACCTACGGTGATCGCCTCAATACTTTTTCTGATATTGAAGAAGAGCTGGCAGAAGTAGTAAATGAAGCATTTAACAATGGAGGATGTGTGCTCATACCTTCTTTTGCTGTGGGTAGAACACAATTACTTCTGTATTATTTTCACCAACTGATTGAGTCCGGCCAAATTCCTGCATGCCCGATCTATATTGATAGCCCGATGGCCATAAGTGCCACCCAGGTACATAAGCTTCATAGAAAAGACCATAAACTCAGTGAAGGCCGTGAAGAGTCCATTTTTGACTTCCCGAACTTTAAATATTATCGTTCTCAGGAGTCTTCAGTAAATATCAACCATATCGACCAGGGGGCGGTCATTATTTCAGCCAGTGGTATGTGTACCGGAGGGAGAATTCTTCACCATCTGTACCACAGGCTACCGCGCAAAAATGATATTTTGTTGTTTACAGGCTATCAGGCAGAAGGCACCCGGGGCCGTAAATTATTAGAAGGTGATGACACCTCTCGCATATTTGGCATCGATGTACCTGTAAAATGCAACGTCAGGCATATCAATGGACTTTCAGCACATGCTGACCAGGCGGAACTGTTACAATGGGCAGGACAGCTCAAAGAGGCACCTAAGCTCACGTTTGTAGTGCATGGAGAGATTAAAAGTGCCATGAAAATGGCCAACGAACTGACGCATACAGTTGGTTGGCCTAATGTAATCATTCCCAATTACCTTGAATCATTCGAACTGTTTAAAGCTATTTAATATTCCTTCGGCCGAGATATCCACAAGACATCTTTCTCCTTACACGTAATTCCCACCTGCGTGGGAATCTCACATCAAATGGCTTCAAATCTCATTCAAGCACTTTTAAGCGACCATAATTTGCTTGCTTGCTTTTTGTGGTTTGGCAGATTTCGGAATCGTAATAGTCAACATTCCATTTGCCAATTTTGCCGAAATACTGGCTTCGTCAACATCAGCTCCCAGCTCAATTACCTGATCGGCAATTTTGTCCGGCACTTGCTTTTCTACAAATTTTTTATCCCCATTATTGTGACGTTTTCTTTGTGCTGAGATATAGAGAAATCCGTCTTTGAGTTCGATGTTTACATCTTTCTTTTTAAATCCCGGCATAGCCACTTCTACTTCTATGTGATCTCCTTTTGTACGAATATTGCGTGGTGGCATGGCCATCCAGCTGTCTTCAAAGGCATTACGACCTAAGAAGTGATCAAGATCAAACATGGTGGCATATCTATCTCCTATGCGATGAAAAGGCCCGGTACGTGGTGTTAATAGTCCCATGATTATATTGCTTTTTAGTGATACTCAAATCTACTTAGCATATAGATTTCTGTGAATGATAGGCATCAGCAGAGGCGCTGATTTTGATCAATTAAAAGACAAGCTTGGCATAAGCATGATTGGGCACTTTACTTTACTTACCAGCCCGTTATATTCATTGTCTGATTTACCCATAATTTGTTGGTGTATGTTTGTACACAGTATGATCAGGTCTATATTGAGCGGCTCAATACTCGAAATGATTCTATCTGATATAAAACCAACTTCTGAGTGAAACGAACATTGTACAGAAGAGTGCTTAAGCATTTCCTCCTCTATTTTTTCAAAAGCCATTTGGGCATTATTTTCCAGCATATGCTTAGCCTCCGCCAGATTGTGATTTGTGGCATCGGCACCAAACAGTCTGTAGGTATGCAAAAGGATTAAATCAGCACAACTTACCTCCGACAGTTTCACTACATAGTGTAGGGCCTTTACAGATGCATCTGAAAAATCGATAGGATATAAAATCTTCCTGAAAAGTTGCTCCTGAGCCATAATTAGAATTATATTTAGACAAGACCAAAGGTAGCCAGAAGTCTATTTTATATTCAGGATAGCGATCAAGAAGAATACTGATTTTTGTCACATTAACGATTACATGCACCAAATATGACCAATCCTTCAAGTAATGAAAGTGCTTTTAAAGCTATTTATGAAGCCTGCGAGGAAGGAATCATTGTAGTTAGAAAAAGCGGTATAATAAGAATGGCCAATAAAGCAGCACACCAAATTTTCGGTTACGATGCAAGTGAGCTTGAAGGAAAAACTATTGAAAACCTGATACCGGTTTCTTTACGCGATAAGCATGTAGACAATAGGCAAAATTATATGAAGCAACCAGAACCGAGAAGAATGGGCGCAGGCCGGGATCTCCTGGCTGTAAGAAAAAGTAAAGAGGAGTTTCCGGTTGAGATCAGTTTAAATGTAGCGGAGCTAAATGGAGAAAAGCATGTAATCGCTTATGTGATCGACATAAGTAAGAGAAAGAAGGTAGAGCGGGCACTTAAAAAAAGCGAAGAGCAGTTGATACTCTATGCTTCGCAGTTAGAAAAGCGAGTAAAGGAAAGAACCGAAGAGCTGGAAAAACAAATAATCGTAACACAGAAGGCTGAAAAAGAAGCTAAAACGGCTCTTGAGCGGGAGCGGGAGCTCAATGAGCTAAAATCTCGTTTTGTATCTATTGCTAGTCACGAATTTAGAACCCCCTTAAGCACTATATTATCATCTTCATCGCTGATTGCTAAATACAACACACAAGAAGGCGCACAGGAAAAGCGCTTGAGACATATCGATAAAATAAAATCATCGATCAGCAATCTAAACGGAATTTTAAATGATTTCCTTTCACTATCAAAACTAGAAGAAGGGAAGCTAGACATAGATGTTTGTGAAGTAAATTTAGTGGATGCTTGTAAAGAAGTAATTGAGGAGTTGTCTTCCATTATCAAGCCGGGACAGCAAATTAAATTTCAGTGTAAAGGTCACCCTCAAAGTATACAGGCCGATCCAAAAATCATCAAAAATATCGTAATTAATCTTACGAGTAACGCGATCAAATACTCTGAGAAAGATATACATGTCGGTTTAGATTTTGAGCGAGAAGACGAAATCTGCATTTGCATAATAGACCACGGCATGGGTATACCCGAAGATGACCAAAAGCATTTATTTGAGCGATTTTTCAGAGCCAAAAACGCCATCAATGTGCAAGGCACAGGTCTCGGGCTCAACATTGTAAAAAAATACGTAGAAATGCTTGGTGGGGCTATTAAATTTAAAAGCGAGCTAGATAAAGGCACGGAATTTCACGTGACATTCCCTAAAAATTAAGCCAGATGAAAAAAGTTTTGATTATAGAAGATAATGCAGATATAAGAGAAAATATTGCAGAGATACTCACGCTGGCAGACTATGAAACTTTGACAGCTTCTCATGGTAAAGAGGGTGTTGAGGTAGCTATGAACGAGCAGCCAGACCTGATCATTTGTGATATCATGATGCCTGAGCTTGACGGTTACGGTGTTTTACACATTCTATCTAAAAAAGAAAGTACCGCAAGCATTCCTTTTATCTTTCTCACAGCCAAAGCTGAAAGAGCAGATATGCGAAAAGGCATGATCTTAGGTGCAGACGACTACCTGACCAAACCTTTTGATGACACCGAGCTGCTTGACGCGATAGAAGCCCGACTCAAAAAAAATGATTTAGTAAAAAAGGAATATGCTTCTAGTGCTGATGGACTAAATTCTTTCATTTCAGATGCCAAGGAACTCCATGATTTTCTCAACATCGATACGCAAAAAAAACCGCGTTATTACAAAAAGAAGAATGACATTTACCGCGTAGGTGAGATGCCTCTTTTTATATACTTTATCGTCACTGGAAAAGTAAAAACCATCAGAATCAATGAAGATGGCAAGGAGCTCATCACCGGCATCTACACCAAGGGAGACTATTTTGGTTATGAATCTTTACTGAAAAATAAAGAACATACCGATAATGCGGAGACCATGGAAGACTCCGAAATTATTGTAATGCCTAAAGATGAGTTTTTTCAATTGGTGTATGGCAACCGTGAAATTGCCAAAAAATTTATAGAAATGCTCTCCAACAAGGTGGATGAAAAAGAAGAAAATCTATTACATCTGGCCTATAACTCGGTAAGACAACGAACCGCTGAAGCGCTACTCAGCCTTAATGATAAGTTTAATCCAGAAAACGAAAAGCATGTCTCGCTTACAATATCTCGTGATGACCTCGCAAACATGGTAGGCACTGCCACAGAGTCAGTTATAAGAGTAATTTCTGACCTAAAAGAGGAGGGCATATTGAGTGTGCAATCTGGTAAAATAGTAATCGAGGACACCGATAAGCTCGAGCAGATCAAGAAGTGGCATGTAGCAAGATAGGATCGCTACTGCTGCTCGCTAATGGCAATTACCAAATGTAGTTTAATAGAGATACTTTCTTTGACTTTTACTATCCCCATCAATGCAGTGGGTGGCTCTATACCGAAATACCTCATGTCAAAATCAGATGACAAACTTACCTGAATATTGTGTCATCTTTTGTAACCTTTTGTTACACAATGATAGTACCCAAAGCAGCACATGAATATGACCTGAATCAGGTTAGGTAATGACTTTAATTAGGTGATATTTTACTCAAGGAGGGCTACAGGGGCGTTTTTT
>NZ_SMMD01000500.1 GCF_009711475.1 Fulvivirga aurantia | reverse complement strand
GGGAGTGCCTTTTTCTGCCTGGTTATATAAAATTGCTATCAATGAAGTAAATGCATTTTTCAGGCAGCAGAAGAAGTTTTCCCGATCTGTGAATATTGAGGACCAGGACATTAACTTATTAATTACTGAAATAGATTATAAAGAGCCACAAATAGATCCACATGTACTTATTCCCGTACTGCTTGAGCAATTGTCTGAGCATGAAATACAGTTTATAGAATTACGTTTTTTTGAGAACTATTCGTTTAAGGACATGGGTTATTTACTAGGTCTTACAGAGGTAAATGCGAAGGTTAAAACTTATCGGATTTTAAAAAAACTAAAGAAAATAGCGGCAGAAGTAAGGTATAACTAAATAAAATGGCACAGGTAAAAGTAAAAATAAATGCCCCTAAACCTTCTCTGGAAACAGTGAGAAGCTATCGTGACTTTGACCGTTTTATGGACAGGTACCGCAAATACTATAGCACAGATGGTATAAGACACATGCTTTATAACGATCGCAAAAAACTGGTCTATATCGTAATTATTATACTCTTTCTAATGTTACTTCTCTTCGTAGATGATATTACCACGTCTAAAAATACCGATAACGGCCAGGCCCCTTCTACTGAGCAGACTACTGAGTAGCTTATTGCTTGCTTGCATGGTAATTCCTTGTCATGCGCAATACGGAAGGATATATCTCGATCCAGACTCTACAATCTCTCCACAGTTTATTAAAACCTTGTGTCATACGGTAAGGTATGATCACGAAATGAAACCCGGGAGCCCTCTACCAACCGAGAAGCTAATCTTAGTAGCATCAGGAGCACACTACAAGCGTGAAGAAACTCCTGAAATCTCAAAAAGATGGCATAACCAACATGGAGCTGAAATTTACTGTGAAGTTGATGAAAACTACCCTGCCGGTGATTTTCTCAGACAAATAATACTCAGTAACAATCGGGATTTTGCCAATATTGTCGGACCTAAAAACCGACTTTCTCTAGACCTGGAGGTCAAAGACCCTCGTGACCAGCTGAATATTTATGAATTCATCGATCAGCAATTAGCGATAGTTGAAGACAGGTATGATAATGATCGCGCTCAATTTCAACAAGATGAAGGATGGCGAAATATGATGTTCTTTTATTTTTTATTTTCTGAATATAAAATTAACTATGATGCTGAAATAAAGGAATAGCATCATGGACCTGTTATACACCCTTGACCTTATCGGTACGTTCGTTTTTGCCATTAGTGGTCTGCGTGTGGCTGCCAAAAAACAAATGGACCTCTTCGGAGCAACTGTAATCGGCTTCGTAACGGCCGTAGGAGGTGGTACTACCAGAGATGTTTTACTGGGAAGTTACCCCGTAGCTTGGGTTCAGGATTTGTACTATCCACTGGCAATTGTCATTGCCGTTCCTTTTACACTCATTTTCAGAAAATACATAGTTAACCTGAGAAGAACCTTTTTCTTATTTGATACCATCGGTATAGCGTTATTTACAATCAGTGGTATGCAAAAAGCACTCGATCTGGGTGTACACCCTGCGCTTTCAATTGTGATGGGTATGGTATCAGCTGTAGTTGGCGGTGTTATACGTGATACCTTGTGCAATGAGATACCACTTATTTTTAGAAAAGAAATATATGCTACAGCATGCCTGGCCGGAGCAATAGCCTTTTTTACGATGAGCCAACTGGGCGTCATTCCAAATTACAACTACCTCATCACTACCGTGATCATTATAGTAATACGAGTTGTAGCTATCAAATACAACCTTACTATGCCCAAAATGAAGGAATAAAAAAACCGGCCAAAAGCCGGTTTTTACAGGAATACATCAAGTATTATTAGTTCAATTCTGATTCAAACTCTTTGACCCACTCTTCCCAGGTAGTACTTTTATAATGATCGCCTCCTATAAATTTGATTACACGTTCAAATTGCTCGGGTTTCTGGTAGCCTGCAAGTGGCTGTATCATATTAAAATCTTCGTCAAGAAACACCACTGTTGGGTAACTCAATTTATTGTTTAAAAGGCTGGCTGCCAACTGATGGTATCCTCTTCTTCCTGAAGGTACAAATTTAAAGGTATGGCCTCTAAACTCTATGTCCTCCTCCTGCTCTGCATCAAGCTTCACCGGATAGAAGTTTTCGTTTAGATACTTAGCAATATCCGCCTGGCTAAATGTATTTTTATCCATTACCTTACACCAGCCACACCAATCGGTGTATACATCAATAAAAATCTTCTTCTTTTCTGTTTTAGATTTTTCAACTGCCTCTTCGAAGCTCATCCAGTTTACAGGGCCTTCTTCTACAGTATCTGCCTCATTGATAAAAGCAGAACTACCCACAAAAACGAGTAATAAAGCGATAGTTGAAATATAAATAAGTTCTTTCTTCATAAGTCTCCTCATATACGGGTAAACACACCCTAAGTTAAAATAATTTCAAGTTTTAAACCAGCAGGTATTACATACCTACTGCTTCGATATGTGCAATTATCTCTCCAATTTGCGAAGGATGAAACCATTTAACAGTCTCATCTTTAGTAAACCAGGTCATTTGTCGTTTTGCATACCTTCTGCTGTTTCTTTTTAGCAACCTTATTGCCTCTTCTTTATCGTATAAACCATCAAGGTAATCGAAGATTTCTTTATAACCCACAGTCTGCAATGCGTTATGATTTTTATAGCTATAAAAGTCTTTTGCCTCTTCAAATAAGCCCTGTTCAATCATTTGGTCCATGCGCAGATTTATGCGCTCATATAACTCCTCGCGAGGCCTGTCAAGCCCTATTTTTACGGTAGTGAAATTTCTTTTCTTTGCGGCCGGTTTTCTAAACGCGCTAAAAGCCTTACCTGTCCCCCGGCACACCTCCAGCGCTCTGATAATCCGATGTGGGTTATTTCTATCAACCCGGTTGTAATATACAGGGTCCAATTTTTCAAGCTCTTCAAGAAGTGGCTGTAGTCCATTTTCATCGAGCTCCTCATTAAGTTGCTGTCTTATCGATGGGTCTATTTTCGGCATCTCTGCCATACCCATTGTAACTGCATCTATATACAAGCCACTACCGCCTGTCAAAATCACATACTTTTTTTCATCAAATAATTCATCCAGCTGCTTAATTGCCAATCTTTCGTAGGTTCCAGCAGAAACATCCTCTTCAATACTATGAGAGTCTATAAAATGATGTTTTGCAGCAGCCATTTCTTCCTGGCTGGGCTTTGCAGTACCCGCTTCCATTTCTTTGTAAAATTGACGTGAGTCTGCCGAAACAATGTCGGTTTTAAAGTGTTGTGCCAACTTTATGCAAGTATCAGTTTTACCAACTGCTGTAGGACCTACAACCACAATTA
>NZ_SMMD01000683.1 GCF_009711475.1 Fulvivirga aurantia | reverse complement strand
CAGTACTAGGCTCAGGTATCATGGGTTCTCGTATTGCTTGTCATTTCGCAAATATTGGTGTCAATGTTTTACTGCTCGATATTGTTCCTCGAGAACTCACAGAGCAAGAGCAGAAAAAGGGACTTACTATGGAAGACAAGGCTGTGAGAAACAGAATTGTTAACCAGGCATTCGACACAGCGGTAAAGTCCAAACCGGCACCTTTATATAATAAAGCGTTTGCAAGCCGTATCTCACTCGGAAACTTCGATGACGATATGGAGAAAATCAAAGACTGCGACTGGATCATCGAAGTTGTTGTTGAGAATCTTGATATCAAAAAGAAGGTTTTTGATCAGGTAGAAAAATATCGAAAGCCAGGTACACTTATCACATCAAATACTTCAGGTATTCCAATCAACCTGATGCTTGATGGTAGAAGTGATGATTTCCAAAAGCACTTCTGCGGAACTCACTTCTTCAACCCTCCAAGATATCTGAAGTTATTAGAGATAATACCAACTCCTAAAACCGACCAGGGTATTGTAGACTTTCTGATGAACTACGGAGACCTTTACTTGGGTAAAACTACGGTGTTATGTAAAGATACGCCTGCTTTTATCGCCAACCGAGTAGGTATCTATGCCATACTCAAGGTGATAGATTCGATGCAAAAACTTGGCCTTAATGTAGACGAAGTAGATAAGCTTACAGGACCAGTAATAGGTAGACCAAAGTCAGCAACATTCAGAACTTCTGATGTTGTCGGTCTCGATACTTTAATAAAAGTAGCCAACAACCTATACGAAAGCCTTCCTGATGATGAAGGTCGTGAGACCTTTAACCTACCTGATGTTGTAGGTAAGTTGGAAGAAAATAAGTGGTTAGGAGACAAGACGGGTCAGGGTTTTTATAAGAAAACTAAAGACGCTAAAGGTAAGACTGAGATCCTAACATTAGATTTAGAATCATTAGAGTACAAGCCTAAGTCAAGACCTAAGTTTGCCACCCTTGAGGCTACCAAGCCGATTGAAAGTCTTAAAGAAAGATTCAAACCATTATTCTCAGGAAAAGACAAGGCGGGTGAATTCTACAGAGATTCATTTTATGCTCTTTTCAAATATGTTTCTAACCGTATACCGGAAATCGCAGACGAGTTATACAAAATAGACGATGCTGTATGTGCTGGTTTTGGATGGGAAGTTGGGCCTTTTGAAACATGGGATGCAGTCGGAGTGAAAAAGACTGTAGAAAAAATGGAAGAAATGGGCTACAAGCCTAACCAGTGGGTATATGATATGCTCGATGCTGGTATTGAAACTTTCTACACTGCAAAAGATGGTGTAAGGCATTATTATGACATCGAGTCTAAATCTTACAAAGCGGTACCTGGTGCTGAAGAGTTTATCATTCTTGATAACATCAGAGAAAACAAAGTAATCTGGAGTAACTCAGGTGCTTCGATCTTCGACTTAGGTGATGGTGTTCTCAACTTAGAATTCCACACCAAAATGAACACACTTGGTGGAGAAGTAGTAGAGGGAATTAACAAAGCCATTGATATGGCTGAAAAGGATTATAAAGGATTGGTTATTGGTAACCAGGGAGCACAATTCTCTGCAGGTGCCAACCTTGGTATGGTGTTTATGTATGCCATCGAGCAGGAGTATGATGAGATTGATTTCATGATCCGTCACTTCCAGAATACCATGATGCGAGTAAGATACTCAAGTGTACCTGTAGTGGTTGCCCCACACGGTCTATCACTTGGTGGAGGTTGCGAAATGTCAATGCATGCAGATGTCATTCAAGCAGCAGCCGAGACTTACATTGGCCTGGTAGAAGTAGGCGTAGGCCTAATCCCTGGTGGTGGTGGTACCAAGGAGTTGACTAAGAGAATTTCTGATCGATTTGAAAGTGGTGATGTCGAACTCAACGCGCTTCAAAATGCGTTTATGAATATAGCTACTGCTAAGGTTGCTACATCAGCGCACGAGGCAATGGATATGAGCATCATAAGATCTATCGACAGAATTTCTATCAACAAAGACAGGCAAATAGCTGACGCAAAAGCCACTGTTATTGAGTTAGCAGATGCGGGATATACCAAACCAATTGAGGCTACGAACATAAAAGTCCAAGGTAAAACTGGTATGGCGCTCGTAATGGCCGGTGTAAATGGAATGAAGATGGGTAAGTATGCTTCAGAGCATGATGCAAAGATTGCCGAGAAGATCGGTTATGTGATGTGTGGAGGTGATTTATCTTATCCACAAATGGTGTCTGAGCAATACCTGCTTGATCTTGAAAGAGAAGCATTCTTATCTCTTACGGGTGAGAAAAAGACGCTTGAGAGAATTCAGTCGATTTTAACAACGGGTAAACCGCTTAGAAATTAATAATAGCTATGAGCTTTGAGCAGCGAGCCATTAGCTCACAACTCGAAACTCTTAACTCAAAACATTACAAAAATGAACGCATATATAGTAAAAGGATTTAGAACAGCGGTTGGAAAAGCCAAAAAAGGTGGCTTTAGGTTTACAAGACCAGACGACTTAGCTGCAGATGTAATTAAGCATCTGGTTTCAGAAACAAAAGGCTTAGACCCAATGCTCGTGGATGACCTTATCGTGGGTAATGCAGTGCAGGAAGCTGAGCAAGGTATGCAAATGGGTAGAATGATATCTCTACTTGCGCTACCTAAAGAAGTGCCTGGTATGGTGATCAACAGATACTGTGGCTCTGGTTTGGAGGCAATTAATATTGCCGCGGCCAGAATTCATGCAGGAATGGCGGATTGTATCATCGCTGGTGGTACCGAGTCAATGTCTTTGGTACCAGTTATGGGTTATAGAACAGCACTCAATTATGAGATAGCTTCTAAACACCCGGATTATTACACCAGCATGGGGCTCACTGCTGAGCAGGTGGCCGAAAAATATAAGGTTTCAAGAGATGATCAGGATGAGTTTGCTTACCAATCACATCAAAAAGCAGCAGCTGCAATCAAAGAAGGTCGCTTCAAAGATGAAATCGTACCGATTACTGTTAAGGAAACTTATCTTGACGCTAACCTGAAGAAAAAAACCAGAGAATTTACAGTTGATACTGACGAAGGAGTAAGAGCTGACACGAGCAAAGAAGTTTTAGGAAAGCTAAAACCAGTTTTCGCTCAGGGTGGATCTGTAACAGCGGGTAACTCTTCACAAACATCAGATGGAGCTGCCTTTGTGATGGTGATGTCTGAGAAGATGGTGAAGGAGTTGAACCTGGAGCCAATCGCTAGAATGGTAAGCTACGCAGCTGCAGGTGTTGAGCCTAGAATTATGGGAATCGGACCAGTTGCGGCAGTGCCAAAAGCATTAAAACTTGCAGGTCTTAAGCTTGATGATATCGATCAGATAGAGTTAAACGAAGCTTTTGCAGCACAATCTTTAGCTGTAATTAGAGAGCTGGGCATCGATCCGGATAAACTAAACCCTAATGGGGGAGCAATTGCCTTAGGTCACCCACTAGGATGCTCGGGAGCCAAATTATCGATCCAGCTATTCAATGAGATGAGAAGAAGAAATCAGAAGTATGGAATGGTAACTGCCTGTGTTGGTGGTGGCCAGGGAGTAGCAGGGATATATGAACTATTAAATTAAGCTATTAGCTACAAGTTGTGAGCTGTGAGTATCTCTCATAGCTCATAGCTCGAAGCTCTAAACTATAAGGAAATAAAATTACTAGTAAGGTCGGGGGAGCCTCCTTACAATTAAAAAATCTACTAATTATGAGCACCACAGCAACAGAACAATCAAAAGAGGTAGCAAATCAGACTGCATCTGCTATCAAAGGAGGAGAGTTCCTCATCAAAGAAACAAACGCACAAGAAGTATTTACACCTGAAGAGTGGACGGAAGAGCAAAAGATGATTGCTCAAACTTGTAAAGACTTTTTGGAGCAGGAGATATATCCGCGATTAGACGAAATCGATTCTATGGAGAAGCCGGAATTAATGCCTTCTCTATTAGATAAAGCAGGAGAACTTGGTTTATTAGGAACGTCTATTCCGGAAAAATATGACGGTTTTGGTATGAATTTCAACACCTCTATGCTTGTAGCAGAGGTTTTGGGAGCGGGTCATTCTTTTGCCGTAGCTATTTCGGCACACACGGGAATCGGCACACTACCTATTTTATATTATGGTAACGATGATCAAAAGGCAAAATATTTGCCAAAATTAGCCACTGGTGAGTATAAAGCAGCTTATTGTTTAACAGAGCCAGATTCAGGATCTGATGCCAACTCTGGTAAAACGAAAGCTAAGCTTACTGATGATGGCAAGCACTACATCATCAATGGCCAGAAGATGTGGATAACAAACGGTGGTTTTGCCGATATCTACATTGTATTTGCCAAAATTGATGATGATAAAAACTTAAGTGCGTTTATCGTTGAGAAAGAATTTGGCGGTATTACAATGAATGAGGAAGAGAAAAAGATGGGTATCAAAGGATCATCTACCCGTCAGGTCTTCTTCAACGATTGTAAGGTGCCTGTTGAAAACATGTTATCAGACAGAGAAAATGGCTTCAAGATAGCAGTTAACATCCTAAATATTGGTCGTATTAAATTGGGTGCAGCTGCTATCGGAGCTTGTAAAGCCGTTACTTCTCATGCAGTTAATTATGCCAACGAAAGAAAGCAGTTTGGCACGTCAATCTCAAGCTTTGGAGCTATTAAGCATAAAATTGCTGAAATGGCTTCTAAAATTTATGCATCTGAGTCAGCGCACTACAGAGCAGGTCAAAACATCGATGACGCTTACGATAGCTTAGTTAGTCAGGGTATGGAAGCTGCTGAAGCCAGACTGAAGTCTGTGGAAGAGTTTGCCATAGAATGTGCGATACTCAAAGTGCACGGTTCTGAAGTATTAGACTACGTGGTAGACGAAGGGGTGCAGATTTATGGAGGCATGGGCTTCTCAGCGGACGGCCCTATGGACAGAGCCTACAGAGATGCACGTATCAACAGAATCTTTGAAGGTACAAACGAGATTAACCGCATGCTCTCTATCGATATGTTGTTGAAGAAAGCTATGAAAGGTAAGCTTGACCTAATGAGCCCTGCTATGGCAGTGCAAAAAGAGCTAATGTCTATTCCAGATTTTGGAGCTTCTGATGGCGATGAGCTTTTTGCAAAAGAGAAGAAGATTCTTAAGAACTTGAAAAAAGCTGGCCTAATGGTAGCAGGAGCGGCTGTTCAGAAGTTTATGCAAAACCTTAGCCAAGAGCAAGAAATTCTTATGAATCTGGCCGACATGCTAATCGAAGGTTATGTAGCAGAATCTGCATTATTGAGAGTAGAAAAACTAATCAGCCAAAAAGGTGAAGAGGCAATGAGTATCGAGACTGATATGATGCGTATTTATCTTTATGAAGCAGTAGAAAGAGCAGCAGCAGCTGGTAAGCAAGCAATCTATGCATTTGCAGAGGGAGATGAGCAGCGAATGATGCTTATGGGCCTTAAGCGATTCACAAAATTAGAGCCGCTTAACCTTAAGGATGCACGCAGAAGAGTTGCTGACCATGTAATAGCAAAAAATGAATATCCGTTTTAGTTTATAGTTAATTTTTTGGTTAAAGTA
>NZ_SMMD01000031.1 GCF_009711475.1 Fulvivirga aurantia | reverse complement strand
CGCAGGGATGACGCTTCAGACTAAAATGCATACTCACATATTGTCATTGCGGGCTTGACCCGCAATCTTTAAGAAGTACCACTGGCTTTTTTCAAAGTTCTCTCGACTACGCTCGAGATGACCAGATCCTGTCACTGCTAAGCTTCTCACTATTTTCTCTTAGCCGTCATTCCCTGAATTCATTGAGCGCAGCGAAATAAATTATAAGGGAATCTCAAATCTCATTAAGAAACTCACTCGTCTGACCACTTTGAGTGGTCTGAC
>NZ_SMMD01000218.1 GCF_009711475.1 Fulvivirga aurantia | reverse complement strand
TTCTGTTTACGAAAAATAATACAACTAGCAGTAAGACAGATATTGTCCCAATAACGAGGCTATAGGTGATGATAAGTCGTTGGCGTGCGGCTTCTCTATCCTTGGCCTCAATTTCGGCTTCGTGATGGTCAATGATGATACGATTTAGTTGATTCTCTTTTTCTTTTGACCAGACGCTGTCCTGAAGTTTTAGTAAGATTCTTCCGTAGTGAAGGGCGCTGTCTTGTCTGTTTTGGTTGAAATGTATGGAGTTGAGCAGTTTGGTTGCTTCTAACTTTTTAGCTGTATATCGATACTTGTTAGATCGATGATATGCTTTTCGAGCATACGCTAGTCCATTTGCTGTGTCTTGTTTACACAGGTATACCTGAGCATAGTCTAGCGCAAGAAAAGTAGATAAGTAGGTTGAAGAATTAGGGTTCGCAGGGTTTTCATAATCAGCTATTAAGTCGAGGTAATAAAGTGCACTGTCACAAAAGTTACTGGCAAGGTAGATTTCGCTAATAGTACTTGCAGTATATACATCTTGCCTGGAGGTAGGGTTATTATCAAAAACCCGCTTAGCATATTTTAGTGCAGATTTGTGCTCACCAAGTGCTGTATATGCACCTGCTAAATTATTATAAAGAGTGGCAGCTCTATCATCAATTGTATTAGTTCTGCGAGCCACATCTATGGCCAGTAAGGTGTATTTTATGGTTTTATCAAAATCTCCAATATTATAAAATATACCCCCAAGCAAATTGTACGAGTTTACCAGTCCCTCATCGTCATTTAAGGTTATGAACAAGTCAATAGCTTCTAGTCGGTGTTTGGCAGCGTTTACATAATCTCCTGTGGTGTGGTAAGAGAGGGCAAGAGTGCTCAATAACTGCGCCTTAATTTCTTTAGACACTTCTGAGTCGCTTGCTATTTCATAATTCTTAAGTGCAGTTTCCAATCCCTCAAATCGATTGGTTTTAAGTTGCTCGAGTGCTAATCTATTTTTTTCTAGCAGATCACGATCATCTTGTC
>NZ_SMMD01000582.1 GCF_009711475.1 Fulvivirga aurantia | reverse complement strand
AACCAGCCTTTTACTTCATCGAGGTCTGGATTCTTCACCTCTTTAAGTTTCATCTTTTTACGTGTACCACATACATCATTAAAAAGCTTGTTAGGATTGGCTTCCTTCAACTTATCTATTGTATCGAATCCTAGCTTTTGTAGTATTGGTATCAACTCTTCTCTCACTCCAACTTCTACATACTCTTCAGTAGATGCTACCTGAGGTTTTCTTTCAGGCTTCATTTGTGGGAAGAAAAGCACATCCTGAATAGAGTTTGAATTAGTCATTATCATAGAAAGACGATCTATACCTACACCTAGTCCGGCAGTTGGTGGCATACCGTACTCAAGGGCTCTTAAGAAGTCTTCATCTAAGGTCATTGCCTCTTCATCTCCTCGCTTACCAAGTTCTAACTGCTCTTCAAATCGCTTTCTTTGATCAATAGGGTCGTTTAACTCAGAGAAAGCATTGCAGATTTCCTTTCCATTGGCAATGGCTTCAAATCGCTCTACTAATCCTTCTTTGTCTCTATGCTTTTTAGCTAAAGGAGACATTTCTACCGGGTAATCAGTAATAAATGTAGGCTGTATTAATTGACCTTCACATTTCTCGCCAAAGATCTCATCAATCAACTTTCCTTTACCCATAGTTTCATCAACAGGTACATCAAGTTTCTTGGCCGTTTCACGAAGCTCTTTCTCATCCATCTCTGAAATATCGATACCTGTAAAATGTTCGATGGCTTCAAACATTGTAAAACGCTTCCACGGTCGCTTAAAGTCAAGTACATTTTCACCCACCTGCACTTCTGTAGTTCCGTGGATATCCATGGCCACTTTTTCAATCATTTCTTCAACCAGATCCATCATCCAGTTGTAATCTTTATAAGCTACATATAATTCAACCTGAGTAAACTCAGGATTGTGAAAACGCGACATCCCTTCGTTTCTAAAGTCTTTAGAAAACTCATAAACACCATCAAATCCACCTACGATCAACCTTTTGAGGTATAACTCATTGGCTATCCTCAAATACAAGGTCATATCCAGTGTGTTGTGATGCGTTTTAAATGGTTTAGCTGCTGCACCACCATATAAAGGCTGCAAAATTGGCGTTTCGACTTCGAGATATCCTTTATCATTAAGATAATCTCTCATCGAGTTGACCAACTTGGTGCGCTTAACGAAAGCGTCTTTCACCTCTGGATTAACAATAAGGTCAACATAACGCTGTCTATATCTCATTTCAGGATCTGCGAAAGCATCATGCCTCACTACATTTCCTTCTTCGTCTTTGGTTTCTTTTGTAACAGGGAGCGGCTTAAGAGACTTACTCAAAACCTTTAACTCGGTAACATGTATTGAAACCTCACCAGTCTGAGTAGTAAAAACATAGCCTTTAATTCCAATTAGATCACCTATATCTAATAGCTTCTTAAATACAGTATTATAAAGTGTCTTATCATCTTCAGGGCAGATATCATCTCTTCTGATGTATATCTGAATCCTTCCGGTAGAATCCTGAATTTCGGCAAAAGAAGCCGACCCCATGATTCTTCGACTCATGATACGGCCAGCGATAGAGATGTTTTTGTAATCAATTTTCTGTTTTTCGTAGTTACGTTTTATTTCTTCGGCAGAAACATTTACTTCAAACAGTTCTGATGGGTAGGGATTTACGCCTAACTCTTCTAATTGATCTTTAGCTTTTCTTCTAATTATCTCTTGTTCGCTTAGCTGCATTGTTTTGAATTATTTTTTTGAAGGTGCAAAGATAGTGTAATCTAACAATTGTAGAAACCTGATGGGGCACCCTATCTCTGCCTACTTGGTAAGATTATTTTATTTCTTATTTGTGATTCTTTCTTCGTTTAATCTCTTTTTTGATTAGGCTGAGTTCTCTGCTGCTTTGTCCGGCTACTGAGGTATTTTCATTTGCTCTTCTAAACAGGTAAGGCATTACAGATTTGACGGGGCCATATGGCACATATTTGGCAACATTATACCCTGCTTTCGACAAGTTATAACTGATATTATCGCTCATGCCATATAGTTGAGCAAACCAGACACGCTCATCATTATTGTGCATACTGTGCTTTTCCATCAAAAGAGCCAGATAGTAATTGCTATATTCATTGTGCGACCCACAAACTACCGATACACGCTGCTTGTTGTCTATGCAAAATGCCAATGCTTTGTCAAAGTCTTTATCTGTAGCATCTTTTGTAGGTTGTATGGGGCTGTCGTAACCCTTTTCCTCTGCTCGCTCTCTTTCTTTTTCCATGTAAGCCCCTCTTACCAACTTAGCACCTAAGTAGTAATTGTTCATTGTAGCATAATGAAAAGCCTTTCTGAGATTATCGAGCATATCTACCCGATACATTTGGTAGGTGTTGTATACAATAGCTTTTTGCTTATTGTATTTTTCCATCATTTCATAAGCGATGGTATCTATAGGATCTTGAATCCAGGTTTCTTCCGCATCAATGAGAATAGGTACACCACTGTCAAAAGCGGCTTTACAAATCTCATCCACACGCTCTTTTACACGATTAAACGCTTCACGCTCATCGATACTCAATGGCTTATCTTCATGCACTTTTTGCAAAAGAGGCGTGCTCGCTAAACCAGTCACTTTAAACACGCAAAAAGGTATGCCTTCATTATTTTTTGCCGTCTCTATGGTTCTGAGCAGCTCCTTTTTGGTTTCATCAAAGCTTTCTTCACTTACACCCCCTTCTACAGAGTAGTCGAGGATGGTGCCAATTTTATAATCCTGCAGCTCATTAATGGTTTTCTTACATTCCTCAATAGTTTCGCCTCCGCAAAACTGAGCAAACACGGTTTTCTTAATTATCGGCTTAACAGGCAGTTTTATGGCCAGTGCCAACTTTACAGACCCTGTAGCCAAATCTGACATTACAGGATTGTTTACTACCGAAAAAAGAAAGTTTGATTTACGTAATTCAGCATCTGATTTTGACTCAAAAGCTACTGAAGTATTATCGAAAGAGATATTAGATTTAAGCTGCATATGACTCCATAAAATAGACGGCCACAAAGATATAAATTAACAGTATACGACCTTGATTGTTTTATTTTTAAATATCTTTAAACGCTTAATAATCGAGAGTTTTGAATAGCAGCGAAGCATCAAATAAACCCTTAATCATAGCTGGCCCATGTAGTGCCGAATCTTACGAGCAGCTCTTGAGTACTGCCAAAGAGGTAAAAGCATTAGGCATAAATATGATCAGGGCTGGTGTATGGAAGCCTAGAACGCGGCCAAATAGTTTTGAAGGTATTGGTAAGCAGGCATTGTCCTGGATTAAGGAAATACGTGATGAATTAGACGTTGACTTTACGATTGAAGTGGCAAGCGCACAACATGTAGAGCTTGCCTTGCAACACAATATTACTGACCTGTGGATTGGTGCACGCACAACTGTTAATCCTTTTACTGTACAGGAAATCGCTGACGCATTGCAAGGTGTTGATGCCAACATAAATGTTAAAAATCCTGTAAATCCTGATTTGGCTTTATGGCTGGGCAGCATAGAACGTATTTCAAATGCCAATGTAAAAAGTGTTGGGGCTATTCATCGTGGCTTCAGCTCATTTCGCAAGTCTAATTATCGAAATGAGCCTGTTTGGCAAATACCAATAGAGCTAAAAAGGCACTTGCCTGATATTCAGCTTATATGCGACCCTAGCCACATCGGAGGTGATCGATCCATGATTTTTGACATTTGTCAGAAAGCGTTGGATATGGGGTATGATGGCCTTATGATTGAGACACATATCAACCCGGACAAAGCCTTGAGTGATGCTAAGCAACAGGTTACCCCTCAACAGCTAAAAGAAATTTTGGCCAACCTCCAGGTAAGAGAGAGAAGCTCAGACGATATACAGTTTAAAACCAAGCTTGAAGAGCTTAGAGATAAGATTGATAGCATTGACCATGATTTAATAGAAACACTGTCTAGTCGAATGAAAATGATCCAGCTCATAGGTGAGTACAAACGTGACAATAATGTCACGATATTTCAATTAGAAAGGTGGAACGATATCATTAAATCCCGGCCAGAGTGGGCCAAATCGCTTGATCTTAACAAAGAGTATATCGAAGAATTATACAAAATTATACATGAGGAGTCTCTAAGAACTCAAACAGAGATTCTAAACAATAACCCACAAAAAACGCCCTGATATTGAAGCCGGTTTTCTCCCAAAAAATTTCTGATAGTTTAAGTCAATTTCTACGGTCATCAGCTTATAAAAAAATTGCTGTATTAGTAGATGAAAACACACAGAG
>NZ_SMMD01000273.1 GCF_009711475.1 Fulvivirga aurantia | reverse complement strand
ACTTCATTGAGTTTTGAAGTAGAAATTTTTTGCTCTCTGTTATTGTAAATCTCTACTGCCTGCTCAATAGCCTGGAAGATTCTCTGCTTTTGAATTACCGAAGTAAACAATACTGGGATGTAACTAAGTGTACCCAGCTTTTCTGAAATCTCATTTTTATATTTCTGAGCTGTCTTGCTGTCTTTCTCAATCAGGTCCCACTTGTTGACCATTATCATTATACCCTTATTGTATTTATGAGCCAGGTTTATGATGCTCAAATCCTGAGCCTCCAGACCTCTTTCTGCATCAACTATAATAATACAAACATCACTGTCTTGTAGGGCCTGTATTGACCTTAATACAGAGTAAAATTCGATGTTTTCTCTAACCTTTGACTTACGTCTAATGCCGGCTGTGTCGGTGAGAATGAAATCTTTACCAAATAACTTATAGTGTGTATTTATGGCATCTCTTGTTGTACCAGCTTCATCAGTCACAATAGTGCGCTCTTTGCCTAATAAAGCATTTAGAAAAGATGATTTACCAACATTGGGTCTACCTAAAATAGAAATTCTGGGAATTCCCTCATCCGGATTTTCGTCACCTTCATCAAAGTTTTTAACAACGGCATCCAACAATTCACCGGTTCCGGATCCACTAGCCGAAGAAATAGGATACATATCAACATCCATACCCAGCTGGTAAAATTCATTGGCCATATACATGCGCTCAGTAGTGTCGGCTTTGTTGGCCACGAGGTACATAGGCTTTTTAGACTGACGCAAGATCTTGGCAAAATCCTTGTCGAGATCAGTGAGACCAGCAAATGAGTCTGTCATAAATAAAACCACGGAAGCTTCTTCGATAGCAAGTTCTACCTGATTTCTTATCTGGCTTTCAAATTTATCTTCGGAACCGGTTACATAACCCCCTGTGTCGATCACAGTAAAATGCTTACCGTTCCATTCGGCATAGCCGTAGTGACGATCACGGGTAACTCCACTCTCATCATCCATGATTGCTTTTTTCTTTTCAACCAATCTATTGAAAAGCGTAGATTTACCCACGTTGGGTCTTCCTACTATTGCTACTACATTTGCCATAATAATTATTGTTGGGAGTTGTCGTCAGTCTATCGACTTGTAAAATCACAATTATTTGCGAAGCTAACAACTCAAACCTCTATTGTCTAATTAATTAACTACTTGTTGAGTGTTTTGTATGCGCTTGATTAATTCTTATAACCAAATCTCTTGAGGCTGATCTCTTTTTTTCTCCAGTCTTCAGCCACCTTAACGAAGGTTTCTAAGTGTATTTGTTTTCCAAAGAATGCCTCCAGGTCTTTACGAGCTTCAATACCAACCTGCTTTATTGCTTCGCCAGCCTTGCCGATAATTATACCTTTTTGGCTCTTTCTTTCTACATAGATTTCAGCTCTTATTCTAATGATAGTCTCATCTTCC
>NZ_SMMD01000371.1 GCF_009711475.1 Fulvivirga aurantia | reverse complement strand
CTACAGGCTTTGATTCTTTAGTAGAAAATCAATCATTTCTAACATTTGATGGCCAGAATGTAGGTACAGTATTCGATGGTTATGTATTTAAGGATAAAGATTTAGAGAAAGAAATTCCCAAAAAGGGAGAGACCCGGTTGGTCACAGAATCGGGGGTTGTGTGTGAGTTTAATGGGTCGAACTGGCAAGCGATATATTCTATTAAAATGCATTGCTATCCATTTGGTACAAAAGCCTGGGTGCCAATGTTTGTGGATATAGATTTGGGTAGTTTACACCAGGTGACGGGTGTTTTTGGCTTGAACGTAAAACGACCCTTTGGTATTAACACGGGTTATAATAATCAGGTCATATTAGCAGGAACGGGGCCTCATGACCTTGAGGAAGTTGGGCGTTTTAAATCAGTGGGTGCATTAGATGCCAATGAAGATCAGGTAAATTTTAATAGTCCGAAAAAATGCAGTTATATAAGAATTGCTTATGATGGCAAAAGTCCAAGCACCAATATCAACGTAGTGCCGAAAATTGTAGCTGTCATTGGTAAGCCAATTGAGGGTAATGCTGAACAGCAAAGAGAAAAACCAATCATCAAACGCAGGTCCTTTGATGAATACCTGGGTATAAATAGTGTAAGAGAAGATGATTTGAGTCTGATTAAAAGTCACTACACCGTCTGCAAGTATCATCGCATATTTGCAATGGACACAAAGCTGTTTGTGGGTGAGGAGATTGTTTTAAAAAATGCCGGGGAGGTATTAACGGTCGATCTGAGCATACCTCATGACGAGTATCCTAATGATAAAATCGGTTTTAACCCCGCTCGTGGAGCAGGAGGTTTCGATTTCGATACTTTTCTTCGACAAATGATAGATGAGGGTATGAAGCCAATTCCTATTCTTTCAAGAGGCATACCTTACTTGCATGTAAACCCAAAAACCAATAAAACTAATGGTTGGCAAATACCATATGATGATGGAGGTGATAGTGAAAATCCTATGCATTATAGGGCAATGGCCTCGTTTTATTATCAATTTGCAGCACGCTACGGTCAAAATAAAGACATCCCTAAAAAGCACCTCAAGCTTCATGAAAGTAACGAGCCCAAAGTAGGCCTCAATTTAGTTCATGCCGTTTCTATCAACAATGAGTCTGACAAAGATTGGTTTAGTCATGAAGAACTTAACACACCGAAAGAAATGGCTGCTATGCTGTCTGCAGCTATTGATGGCCACATGGGACTGATGGGTGAGAATTACGGCTTCAGACAGGCAGATCCATCAATGCGACTTATGATGAATGGCTTGGTCGAACCCAGAGCCGATTACATTAAATTAATGTTGAAAGAGTTGCTTCATATGAGGCGAGATGCTCCGAAATATGGCTTTCCTATTAATCCGCTCAATGAGAATTTTATTATTGATGTGCATTATTATCCCGTAGCAGGTGGTAGTCAGGATAGCGCAAAAGGAGGGGCCCCCGTAGAATCTACGAGCTTTTTACATGATGTAAACAGACTGACTGATGAAATTTATCTACTTTGCCCTGAAGCAGATATTTCTATCACCGAGTGTGGGTACGATAGTGTAGTGGCTCCGATAAGTGGTATCGGTACACCACTCACTCCAGGTGAAAGAAAAGATAAAAATGACATCAATAACGAAAGTCAGGCCAAACATATCATAAGGCTTGCTATGTATGGCTACCTGGGTGGCTATGACCAAATGTTTTTGTTTACCTTAAAAGACCCTCAGTTCATTCAAAAGTCAGGTTACCGAATCAAGTTTAGCACTTCCGGGTTATTTTCTAAAACAGGACCCAATACCAAAAAACTCAGTTGGTTTGCTGTGAACACTTTCAGAAATCGACTCGCTGGATTTACCTATAATGGTCACACCATCGACAATGATACAATGCTTCATATTGTAAAACTCTTTAAAAAAGAAACCGATCAGGATGCTTACGTAATTTGGTTAGGAAGCAATGACGACAGTAAAATGACTGGTTTTAAACTCCCTGTTGGTGAAAAATCAAAAGCTCAATCCATCGATTATGTAGATGGCATGCCGCATGGTGTAAGCACGCCATTATCA
>NZ_SMMD01000634.1 GCF_009711475.1 Fulvivirga aurantia | reverse complement strand
TGATGAACAGAGATTATTCTCTGTTCATCACTGCTATTTTCTTATACATAAGCGGTCTATCCTCAGCGCCTATAACGACATAATAGATGCCGTTAGTTAATGACTCGGTATTTGCCTGGTAATGTCCATTCTCAAAGTCTATACTTCCTTCAAGTACTGTAATACCTCTTTGATCCATTACCTTCCAATTGTAATTACCTGAGGCAGTAGTTGGTAGATCGAAATTCAAGACACCATTAACTGGGTTAGGATATATATTAATTTGTTTCACTTCTTCTAAGAGATCATTGCCTAGCCCTGTGACAGGTCCACCTTGTTTAACAGGTCCCTTTACTATCGCAGTACCGTATATTTCTCTTGTAGTCTTATTTTGTACAAATCCTATGAGATAAAGATTATTAGGGTCTTGAATCTCCGTACTTACCTCCCACTCAGCATTGATTGTAGTACTTACACCTGGTGTCCAATTTAAATTTACTGTTTGACCCTGACCACCTAGCATCAGTTTTCTTACCACGTTTTGATAAGTAATGCCGCTATAGTCAACCATATCTTCAACTACTGCTAACTGCACAGTTACCTGTTCATTTAAATTATCACAGGCCTCAATTTCTATTTCACCAGAGACAATATTATCTGCACTTGACAAGGTATCAATTGATACTTTAAATAGTGGATCTTCTAAAGATCTTCTATCTATAGCTACCTCGGTTAACTCAAATGGATTACCATTAAATTGATTACCGCCCATTACTGTGCTTGGAGCCTGTGACACACCGTAATACAATGATCTTGCACTTGGGTCTCCAGTGTTTGCCAGATAGAAAGGATCTTCACCTGAGTCATCGATGTGATATTGTAAAGTAGTAAAATCAGAGAATCCGGTTTCTGCAATCTGACTTTGTTTAATGGATTCCAAATACTGATTACTTTGATTACTAATTTCAATTTCTGTATCTGTAAAATGCTCTACTAGTACAGTTCTACTTTTATTTCCAATAAATACATTATCAAAAGCAAAACCATTAAGCTGAGGCCCCGTACTTGGATCATTAGCATCAGTAGCGAAAGCCAATCTAAATCGAACGAAATCTCGCTCATTTTCAGGAATACCTTCCAGGCTATACCTGGCAGATACCCATTGGCCACCACTAGTTCCTGTCCAGCCTTTGTCACCTTCATTAAAGTTTGAAGGTCCGTTTGGTATAGATGCTCTGTCTCCTGGTCTACTTATTAAACCTTGTGCGTCATACCAATTTATACCCTCATCAACAGTTCCTACGTTCACCCAATTAATTCCTCCATTGATAGAATATTGAAGCACAGCTCCATCAAAACCATCCTGAACATCGTACCAGATATCCATAGAAATCATTGGCCTGGTAAGTTGTGTAAGATCAAAACAAGGACCATTCATAAATGATCTTTCGTTAGGATAGTATGAACCACTATTATCACCAGTCCACCACGCATTGCTTCCCGGCTGGCTATTTCCGGCCCAGGTAGGCTCTCCATAAACCCAGCTTGTGTCGCTAGCTACCGTGTCATCATTTACATATTCAATCAGAGCATTAGCAACCCATCCGCCACTTCCTGCCTCAAAATCTTCAAAATAAGCATTCTCAGCAGAAGGTGTAACTACATTAAAAGGAAGAATAAATATGCGCTGTTGTATTGAGCTTGTACAGCCATCGCTGGTTTCAACTGTAAGAGTCACATCATAATTACCAACATTTATATACTCATGGAAAGGGTCTGTGTAAGTACCGAATGTACGTCCCCCGTGTGTACCAGGTGTCACGTTATCACCCTCAGCACCACTTATTGACTCTCCATCACCAAAATCCCAGGTTAGCTGAGTAATGACCGCGTTTGGATCATCTTTTGGAGTAGCATTCACAAACTCAGTAGCATCGCCATTACAAATAGAAGCCCATGAGAAGTTAACTTCTGGCACACTTCCAACTCTCACTACCTGATTAGTTGTGGACTTACAGCCAAAAGCTGTAGTAACCTCCAGTTCAACATTATAAATCCCTGGTGAATCATAGGTATGCATTGGGTTTTGTTGATTGCTAAAAGTTCCATCATCAAAATCCCATGCCCATTCTAAAATAGTATCGGCTAAAGAAGGATCTGCCGGTGCCGGTATTGAAGAATTATCAGTAAACTGTATGGTCTCAACCACACAATTATTATCCACGATAATATCAGCAATAGGACTAGCATATACTTTTACATCTTTAACAGCCACCGATGGAGCCCCGAAGGAGTTAACATATCTATATCTCACTTCGTAAATTCCATTTGCTAAACCATCGGTATTAACTACCCAGTCTCCATTCGGCTCCTGAGTTACGAAACCTGATTCTGTACTAGTAAATTCTGTTCCAGGATTACCAGAAGCAGGGTCAGGTACTCCAAGTAGTCGAAGTTTGCCAATCTCAGCACAAATTTCTAATCGACCAAACTCATCTGTAGTGGCTCCTTCAATATTGAAATCGTTAGATGTTACAGGGTTAACAATAACTTCCTGTGTATTGAAATTAGTACAACCTTTGGCATCAGTAAATGTGTAAGTAACAAAATTGCTCCCCAACTCCGCTGATCCTGGATCAAAAGAAACTTTATCTTCTCCATTATCTATATAAGTACTTCCCAAGCCTGATCCAGGTGTAATTGTAAAATTACCTCCTGCATGATTACCAACCAGGGTAATTGGGCTCTCACTTTCATTAGTTACAGGTGGTAAGTTAAAGAAGTTTACAACTGGTAAAGGATTAACATTTACCCGCATAACATCAGAAACAATAACACATGGTCCAGCTCCATCAGGATCATCCGTAGTCAATGTGAGTGTTACGGAAGTTCCTATTTCAGATGAATCAAAGAAATAGTCAGCATTCGGGTCATTTACATCACTGAAAGAACCAGCTCCACCACTCCAGGTCACAGAACTCGTAGAGCCTGAGAAGCTTCCCTGCAGCTCTATGCTAGTCTCATCTTCACAAACATCCAGGTCTGGGCCTGCATTAACTTCTGCAGCTTCATTAACAGTTATGGTTGTTTCCATAAAATCTATTGTACAAGGCCCGGCACCATCAGCATCATCTGTAGTTAGTCTAAATACGAGTGGACCAAATTCTGAAGGGTCTACGATATAAGTCGCAGTTACTGTAGTCCCTGTCAGACTACTTGCTGTGAGTGTTCCCGTACCTCCAGAAATCAAGCTCCAGGTACCTGTATTTGCTCCCCCGCCAATTTCACCTCTTAAACTAATACTACCTGGGGCGCAGAGTACAGTACCATCATCGTCTACACTCACTACTATAGGAGCCTCATTGTAAATCACTGTAATGATTTCGCTGCTAACACAACCATTATTATCTTCACTCCATTGAATTTCATATTCGCCATAAGCATCTGCTGTAACTGTTGCGTTAGGATCATTAATTCCAGAAAAGCTAAGAATTCCCGGACCACTGACTTTAGACCAGGTACCAATACCAACAGTTGGCACGGCATTTAATCCAAAATTCAACCCACACACTACACCGCCCGGACCAGCATTTGCCACCGGTTGTTCGTAGAAGTTAATTACAACCTGATCGCTATCATTACACACACCATTTGTTTCTACCCATTCAAAAACGTAGGTATCAAATGCCGAAACACTAACATTTGTAGTTGGGCTGGTAGCGTTGGCAAATGTAGCTACTCCACTACCACTAACTTTACTCCAAAGTCCGGTACTACCTGAAATACTCGGCACTGCATCTAATAAATAATTAAGATCACACTCATCGTAGGTACTTGCATTATTCCTATCTGCATCTGCAATTGGTTGCTCATAGAAGTTTACGACTACATCGTCAGTGTCTATGCAACCGTTATTATTCTCAGTCCATCTGAAAGTATAACTACCATAGGCATCAACTGATATAATAGCGTTTGGATCATTTGCATTTGTACTAAAGCTAATATTACCAGGGCCTACTGCCTTTGACCATGTCCCGATTCCAACACTAGGTGTTGCTGCCAGGTTAAAGTCCAAATCACACTCGTTTCCATCACTTCCTGCATCGGCAACTGGCTGTAGATAAAAATTCACAACTATTTCGTCAAAATCACTACAAACTGCATTGGTTTCAGTCCACCTGAAAGTGTATGTTCCATAGGCTGTTACAGTAACTGTTGCATTTGGACTATTAATATTATTATAACTCGCAGTTCCAGGGCCCGCCTGTTGTGACCACATACCGGTTCCAGAACTTGGATTTGCTCCTAATAAAAACGTCAAGTCGCACTCATCACCTCCAGAACCTGCATCTGCCACTGGAACTACTCTGACATCTAACAGAGCATTTTGACTAAATACAGAAGGCGTGCATTTTCCATTTACTCGGGCTCGATACAAATTGCCATTTAATGTTGCCGGTGCATTTATAATATTTAATACCGCTGTACTTACACCACTGTAAGTAGCATCATCACTTAGATTTGAATAAGTTGATCCTCCGTTAGCACTAACCTGCCATTGGTAAGTAGGATTAGTCGTTACTCCAGCGTTAATCGTAAATGAGGTGTTATCACCTTCGCAAATGGTAACCGGATCTGGGTCATCAATAATTTCTGGTTTTTCATCAACCGTAAGTGTGGCTGAAGCACTAGTAACAGATGCGCTACAAACCACCGCGGTGTTTGAAACTACAACTCTGTACTGATTACCGTTCTCTGCGCTGGTAATACCGTCTAGCGTTAATGTAGCTGTGTTGGTTCCGGAATATATACCGCCATCAGCCAGAGGGGTAAACCCACCGCCATTATCTTCTTCCCACTGGTATGTAAGTCCAGCCCCAGATGCTGATACGTTAAAAGTAATTGTAGCATCTTCACATCTTGTTACGTCTACCGGGTTGGCTGTGATAACCGCTTCCTCTTCTACAGTCAGTATCGCTGCATCACTG